>JACRLO010000001.1 GCA_016235245.1 Nitrospirota bacterium
AGGCCGCAGGCCCAGCCTGAAGTGCATTGCTGCTTTTACCACTAACATCCCAGTTCGTGGTCTTATGCGGTATTAGCACCGGTTTCCCGATGTTGTCCCCCGCTTCAGGGTTGGTTACCTACGTGTTACTCACCCGTCCGCCACTAAGTTAACAAACAGCACTAAGCTCTCAGCGATAAGCTTTCAGCCATAAAGCAAAAAAACGCTTCATTACCTTACAGCCATAAGCCAATAGCTTAATGCTAAACGCTTAGTGCTGCTTGTTAACTCCGTTCGACTTGCATGTGTTAGGCACGCCGCCAGCGTTCGTTCTGAGCCAGGATCAAACTCTCATTTGATGCTGGTTTCTCTTAAACTCAATTTTTCAATCAACGGTACGCTACGCACCTTTTTCAGTTCTCAAAGAGCGAGTGAGTATCTTAGACAAATCAATTTAATTTTGTCAAGAGACTAACGAGGAAATTTTTAATGCAGTTGGTTGCTATCGCTGCTACTGCGTTTCCCGTATAATACGTTGCTATTAAAACAGATTCGCAGGAGAAAAGTAAAGTCATGGAATTCAGGATCATTGCAGGGGACGGAATAAGGCGCAGGGCAGAGCTCAAAACAGGGAGAGGCATCATTCATACGCCTGCATTTATGCCTGTCGGCACGATCGGCACGGTAAAGGCAATGTCCTCTGATGAACTGAAAGAGCTGGGGGCAGAAATCATTCTTGGCAATACCTATCACCTTTATCTGCGGCCTGGCCTTGATGTGATCACCGCTTTGGGAAGGCTGCACAAATTCATGAACTGGGACCGCCCGATCCTTACTGACAGCGGAGGATTTCAGGTCTTCAGTCTGTCATCGTTCAGAAAGATAGAAGAGCACGGCGTGCAGTTTAGGTCGCATATTGACGGGTCTCTCCATTTCATCGGCCCTGTTGAGGCGATGACGATACAGGGCGTACTCGGTTCTGATATTGCAATGGCATTTGATGAATGCATCCCCTATCCGGCCACACATGAATACGCTGCCAAGTCAATCGGGGTGACCAGCAGATGGGCCCGTGAATGCAAAGACCATCAAAATGAAGGCCAGGCCCTTTTCGGCATTATTCAGGGCGGCATGTACAAGGACTTAAGAAAAAGAAGCACCGAAGATATGCTCACTATCGGATTTGACGGATACGCAGTCGGCGGCGTCAGCGTGGGCGAGCCAAAGGAAGAGATGCATGAGATCATCTATTTCAACGCCCCCCTGCTTCCGGCGGACAGGCCGCGCTATCTCATGGGCATCGGTGATTTTGTAGATATGCTTGCAGCGGTCGATGCGGGCTTTGATATGTTTGACTGCGTTATGCCCACACGCAATGCCAGAAACGGTTCGCTTTTTACCAGTCAGGGCAGGCTCAGCATCAAGCGGCAGGAGTTCAAATTCGATAACGGCCCCCTTGACCCTGAATGCGGCTGCTACACCTGCAGGAACTATTCACGGGGATATCTCCGCCATCTCTTCCTTTCGCGCGAGATCCTTTCGATGAGACTGAACTCGCTCCATAATCTCTATTTTTATCAGGATTTCTTCAGGCAGATGCGGGCCTCGATCGAGCAGGGGAGATTTGGGGAGTTTAAGAGGAAATGGAATGGAATATTTGGGCGGGATCGGACAGAGGATTAACTCAAACAGGGGTAAAGAGACTTCAGGAACCTTTTTGGCTGATATCTTAGGGGCACCTGTGTCTAGTTTAAACGGGGGCTACTTCGCCTGCCGAGAGCCATAGGATAAACAATTTGGGTTCTTAATTGGTTGTGATTCTGACATTCAATTAGTTCGATGGGGGATATGCAGGATTGTAGCGCCACTTACTTAAGTCAGCAACAAGTATTTCACTTGGTTCTGTAAGTATTTCATTTGGTATCATGAAGACTACATCAGAAATTGTGAATACGTAATCATAATCAGCCCAACTAGCTTCTGCACCTTTTATATCTTCCTTTTTTATTGTAATATATCTTCCACTTTCTTTCATTTGAAAAGATGCATTTTGGAGTCTATACCTAACGCCTCGTTTCAAGCGTGGTCCAGCAGAAACAGAAGTCAACCGATCGCCAAACGTGTCTTGTACTGATATTAACGCCTGTCCGATGTCGTCGTAATATGTTCGTAGAAGAGCAGTCTTGTATGCCGCTATTGTATGATCACCCTCCAGCAAAAGAAGGACAAATGTGTAAATGAGATCGAGTCCCTTGATTTCCAGCTCTAGTCGTGAATCTGAAGAAACAGCTTCAATTTTAGTATTATTATGGGTTATTGCAGTTCTTGAGTGAATAGAAGCATTCCTTAATATTCGTAGAAGCCTGTAGATTTCCTTTGTCATTATATTTAAGTCATCGGCGATTGGTAATGACTTATACTTTGTTGCAAAGCCTTTTCCTTCCAAGTGGGGAGAATGCAAATCCACATAGGCGTCCAGCAAAGTAAAAAAAACCATTATCTGTAGCAAGATGTTGTCCTTAAGACGAAAGCCCCCGGAGCTTGCTATTAGAGCAATATGGATCTCTCTTTTATCTTTTTCAATGATAACTTCACGTATTTCAGGGAAATGTATTGCCATATCTGTATGTTCTAATGCCTTGAGGGTCTGTTTCAGAAATTCGTTATTCATTTAATACATCTTGCATTTATCTTAGGTATTCAATATCAAATACAAGCATCTAATAATCTATGCTATTCCAGAGCAGTTCCCTGATATTTCGATAAGTAAGAAACCGCAACTTCATATCCGATTTTCATTTGCCTTTAGTCATCCTCACAATCTTCATCAGCACCTTCTCAGTAAAGCCGAACCTTACAGGCATATGCATATCATCGCCAATTTTCGATAAGAAACATGTATGGTCAGGACAACACCTTACACAACCTAATATATATTTTGCCTTGACTGCCATATGTGTAGCCCTGTCCCTAATGGTTTTCCCGCGCTCCGCAGTGCTAATTGCATATCTACCCCATATCAGAGTTACTTTCCCCCGAACAGATAATACAACTCATCATCATCCGCAATCAACCGGAAGAATTTCCCCGATGCGATCCAGGCAACCCCGAATGCCATAAGTGCAATCGCCTCCCCATAGTAGGTAATCCGGAACCTGTCCATCGTCTCTGGCGAGAGCAGAAAGTGAGCAGTGGATATGACAACCATGCATCCTATCATGGTCACCCCGGAGATCAGGTATATGCCGCTTCTCCGTGCCTTTTTCCCGCCAAGCCCCTTGATGTCCTGCCTGAATGGGATGAAGCAGAAGTACGCAAGGATCGAAAAAAGCACCGCGGCAGCTACATAATGGATCAACGAATTGAAAGAGCGGGGGCACCCATCGCAGGATGTGGGACAGATCGCCACGAACACCGCTGCAATCGAAGCAACCTTGCTTGAGGCCGACTCGCTCTCGGTATGGCCGTTATAGGCAAAGAGGAACGAGCCAACCACAAAAAGCAATCCGACAAAGACGTCCCGCGCATTTGAATAGTACGATGCACTGATGGATGTGAGACGCTCTGGCGCGATCAGGCTGACCACGATCGGAAGCGAAAATGCGATCAAACCCATCAGCAGCCTCAGCGCCCTATAGTCAAACACAGACGTTAAAGTCGGCTTATCCATTATGCCTTCTCCTTTATAATCATTTTCTGTTCACAAGAAACATGTAGAGTCGGTACACATTGAGCAATATAATATAAACCTCGTCTTAAATGTCATATGCGTAGACCGGACCATAGCGTTCCATGTGCTTTGGTATCTATATACCATCACAGCCAGGCACAAAAACAGACTTACCCTGAATCGCTCTAGTTAATTCTCTTGCATACCCACAATAACCAAATATATTAGGGTGAGCAGCGCCAGCTGGCACTGAGCCCTTACTTACTCTGCCATCAATTGTATCCTCCACATTACCTGTAAGACCTTGTCTTTTGTATGACCCCCATACGGTATTAAACCATGATCTGGAACTGCATATTCCCTTGCCATGAAATGTTTTGCTCACATCAACAACTGACCACTTATCGTCCTTTATGTCTCTTATTGCCTGATTAAGCGGCTTCAATAAGGAATCGCGTGCAAATAAATACTCTGCTTTATCAAGACCCACCAGATACGGTAGGAATGGTATGCTAAGTCCGACGGCAGTTCGACCTAACCCAGTTTTCTTGTCATCACAAAGCTGTCCGTTTTCATCCTGAGTCGGGTCTGGATACGTAGTAATCAAGACCCGCCTCGCATTGAGTTTCTGCAAGTGATTTTTCAGCTGCTCGTAATGTAATGGCAACAAAGAAAACCTTTTTTTAAGATTGTTTTGCACATCCTTGATACACGAAGAGCCTGCATCGCACCTTCTCACGATTAAATCCTTTATTACAGGGCCAAAGAGGACATCATTTCCTCCGATCGACAAGAGCACGATATCAGGCTGCCTATGCTCTCCGCTACAAGACCTGGTATCAGCAGTCTGCTGCATACAAAGAGCATTGTGAGCTGCTTCTATCTGTGCCGATAATAAGTGCGCAGTTTCAGGCAACAAGGGCGCTTCCTCTGTTGCGTTAGCAGATTCAAAAGAAACCCTGACTTGTCTCGGAGTCTCTCTGCCAATATATGGAGAAAGCAGGCCGCCGTCACCGGGGTCTGTTGGATCCAAATCGCCGTTTACACCTTTACCTTGACCTGCTATTTCGGCACCAGAGCAGGCAAAAGAAAGAAATGTCACGGACTGATGTTTATTCTGTCGGGCCAATGCAAGCGCAGTTAAAGAATGACCTGACAATAGGGAACGGTGGCACAAATGGTCCGTCCATCTGGCAGGCCTATACGAGGGAGCAGACATTATGTCCAGGTTAGGTTCATAACCAACGCTGACCTCAGGAGCACCTTCACCAGAGGCAAAAGAATCTCCAAGGGACACGACCAATAAATCTGATGGTTGGATTATTATAGAATCATTAGCAATAATATTATTGGACTTATCTCTTACAATTACAGCCACGGTAGTTGGTTTCGATGTAAAGGAAGATGTCCATGTCTCACAAGAAGAATTTGACAAGAGATCTCCATCCAATCTCCACTCACAAAACCGAGAGCGCTCACTCAACTTGCCAGATAGTGATATCTTAATTAGCCACGATTCCGGTATGTGTGAATAGCCAGACTGATAACTGGTATCTTTGGAGGACCACTTCGATCTTGGCATTTGTTCTCCGAATGAAGGATACCGGCTTCGCCCCTCTGCATCTCTAATAAACCGCCTCAACTGCCTCACAAATGCATCTTCATCATAATAACCGTCAATAATGCGAAACCGATTTTGGATTTCCCATGAAATAGCAGAAGCCGCCCAGGAGATAGAGGACTGAGCACATATAAATGTGCCAATAGCAATCGTCAATAGACAAAACAATCTGATTAACCGCTTTCCAATCACAATCCTCCTGATTAATAGAATAACTACTGGCAGGCTTCAAATAGTCAGCTTGGTCAGCATTCAGTTACTCTGTATTCTTCACACATATGAGGAGTCATCCCCTCTCATCTCTTCCCCATCATCCCGACATATACCTTCAAAAACTCTCCCCATTTCGTCTTTCTCACAAAATCGAGCTTTGCATAAAGAGGCGAGATCTTCTTTGTCGGGAAATAGATCGACAGGCCGTGGGAGTTTTTTACGGCTACGCCCTTAAAGCCTGACGTTACGATCATGCCGTTATTCGTGAGGGCATCGACAACCGTAGCGCAGGCTGCCTTGATCTCTTTGTTGGCATAACCCTGTTTTAATAAGCCGCAAAAATCAACGAGGTCTACGTATTCGGGTGTGTAATATGCCTGTGCTTGTGAGCGGGCCAGGATAACTGCCATCTTGACCGCAGCTGAGGCGCATCCCTTTATAAGCGCCTTTGCAAGCCCGTCGATTGCTGCTGCCACCTGCGGAGACTTTGTGATGTCACAGGCTGACTGGGTCACACTGTCTGAGGCCTTATAGGATTTGAGGTATTTATCGACGATCATCTTCGAGACTGCCTCAGGCGTCATCGAGGGTTTTGCAGCAAGGGCTGCAAGCACTGTGTCATAGGGCCAGCCGTCTCCGGGTTCGACCTCTTCAGAGCCAACGCAATAGAGGGCCGTATCTTTCAGCTGATACTGGACCTCAACCATGTTCATAAGGCAGGCGTCCATGCCTATGATATCGATCTTCCTGCCGAGCTTTGCAATGACTGAGCTGAAGACCTTCTTCAGTTCGATATTGTCCAGAAAATCCCTTGCGTCATCGTCAAAGGCAATCGCCCTGGTAGTCAGCGCTTTTTCAATGGACGTGCTGAAGACCGCCCTGCGCATGCGACGGCTTGAGACTGAACGCATCAGCCCAAAAGGGATCGTGCCTTTTGCGCCAAAGTTAGTATCTGATATCGATTTACCCTTGCGGCTGATTTCCATCTTTATGCTGCGGGCCAGGCGGTAAATGTTTTCATCGTCCCAGCCTGCTCCGTGGTTCCATATCACAACCAGATAATGCTCGGCAGGATACTTCTCTGCGGCCCAGAGAATAAAGTCGGTCAGCACCTTCGGGTCACCTGTGTTGGTCTCACCCAGATCCTGAACAACATCTGCCCCAAGCTCTCCTGCCGGCTTTATAGCGTATCGTTTCGTTGTCCCCTTTTTCCCTATCCTGTCGAACTGGGCAATGATATTCAGCCCGTTTTTCGATCCGACCTTCTTCATCTCCAGGAGGTCCCCAACGCCGGCGCCGTCCAGGTTGTTGTCCCCTGCAAGATATACCATAACCGTCCAGTCCGCCTTTTTCTCAGCCATGTCCCCTCCCTTTAAACATTTTCATATTCACCCGGTTCTTTCTTGCCCTGAAATATTTACCGATGTTTGCGCCCTTCTGATCGTCTATATCAGTGGGCTGGATCTCCCAGAGGTGGTAGTTGTTAAAGCAGTAGTAAGGAACGTAGCGGAAAGACCGGCCCAATTCAGCGAGCATATCAGCCTCAGGCATCAAAGCAGGAATTGCATCGAGGGTGCTTTCGAGGATGCACCATCTGCCAAGCTCATTTTTGTACAGAGGCCAGCAGTGGCCGCCAAGAGATTTGCTCTTTTCGTCAAAGACCTCTCCAAGCACGACCCGCACACAAAAAGGGCTTATGCCGGCTGCGATCAGCAGGCTTGCCAGAAGGAAGCTCCCGTCTTCGCAATCGCCCTTCCTTATCTGATAGGTCTCAGGAGGAAAGAGCCAGAAGTCGGCCTTTTTGTATTTCGTGGTGTCGTAGACATAGGTAATGCTTTCGGCAGCGAATTGCCAGATGACCCTGGCCCGCTTGTCAAAGTCACCGGGGTTTTTAGTGGAGGGGAGTCCGCAGTCTGCCCTGAGGTCTTTCAGGATCTCCTTCATGATGATGTTGTCTTCGAAGGATATCCATTCTCTTATGTCGGCAGTAATAGATTTCTTTTCGCCGATGATAAACCTTTTTTTCTCAATTGCAGTGTCCTGTACAATGCGCTCGCCGTCCCAGGTAAACCCCATGCCTCAGCCCTCTCCCTGCTGTTGACGTAGATGAATGGTATAAGATTCGCCGGAATAGCTCTTTATTTTTAACCGGCATTATTTTTTACCATATTGAGATAGGGAATGTGACCTACTCAAAAGGGCAGGTAAAGAGGTTTATAGATAATTCTTCTGAAGAGCGATTGACAAGGCGTGACATCTGCTTGAGGCGTTGAGTTTATAGAGGATGTTCTTCATATGGAATTTTACGGTATGCACCGAGATCACGAGGCTTGAGGCGACTTCCCTGTCGGTCTTGCCTTCCCGCATGCAGCCTAATATTTCCCGCTCCCTCAGCGTAAGGATATTTTTCGATTTCAAAGAGGAAGCACGGACTATTTTCGCAAGCGCCTCATGCAGGAACGTTACCGAGTATTGCAGTATGGCCTCTGTGCGGCTGTGCTCTTCGATCGAGTCACCCGAAAAATAAAAGAGACTTCCGGCCTTTTCTCCGTTATAGCATCGTGCACCGCATGCATATCCCCTGCTCAGGCCAAATTCGGCTGAATGGCGGAGCAGCGCAGAAGACGGAGGATATGTTCTGTAGGTTCTTTCCCAGAACTGCACCGCATAATTCCTGAAATGTTCTGTTGCCACAGGATCAGTATGGAGATAGCCCCTGGAGACATAGCGGTCAAGCCAGCCGGAAGGGAAGTTTGCATTTAACATATCAACGGATGCGATACGGTCATCCTGATCAAGGGCAGCAAGCAGACAGCAGGAAAATTCAGCCCCAAAGAGTTTCCCGAAATAGGTGAGCAGGTCTTTGAGGTCGCCCTCCTCTTTACACATAATGCTTGCATCCATGATTTCAAGGAGAGAGAGGGCGTCGTCTTTTGAGAGGAACTTCTTAAGCGGTCTGCCGTCCGGGATGAGGCCTTCTGATTTTAGCGGCTGCAGCTCCTGAGCCTGCGGGACAGTCACCCCGCTGCTTCCCATGCACCATCGAAATCCCCCCAATATCTTTCAGAATAGAAAAAATATAGGGGAAAACAGTCAGCGTGTCAAGCCTGCCGGCACCTTTCTTGCCACCTCTCCCTGCAGCGAGAGTCTGGTCTTTGTCCCGGGAGTCACAAACGACGTTTTGACAGATTGTCCAAGAGAAAAATCAGCCCTGCTCTCAAACCCCATGCCCGTCTCACTGAAATCTATCGACATGCCGGAGTATTGAAGATTGCTCTCAGGGGTCACGATTGTAATGATGATCTGAAAAGCCCTGCGCTGCGGAATGTCCAGACACGAAGCGACCTCGGAGAGGAATTTGACCTTGTCCACAGGCAGAGGGAACTCAACCTCGCCGTTGATTACGGATGCCGACTTCCTTTTCATGGAAAGACTTATCGGAAGGACCGCAACCCTCGGGACCTTTCCATAGACACGGTCTGACAACAGGGCAGCAATATCCCTCCGGTAATCCTCCTCGTCCTTCTGGGCAAGAAGAACCACCATGTCAGGCACTTCAGCGGCATTGAGCGCCTCATTGACTGAACTGAAGACCTTGTAGTCGGCATTCATATCCTCAAAAAAGGTCTTGACGGTCCTGAGCCCGTTTGGGGTCGTCTCTATTAGGTGAAAGTGTTTCATTCTTTATTATTCAGTCCCGTATGATTTGAGTCATAGCCTTTCGGCCTGTGCCATGCAATAATATCAGAAAAGGAGGATACCATGGAAATACTTGATCTCAAAAAACTCATTACGTTTTATCCGGACAAGATCGGCAGGGAAATGCTGGCTGAAAAGCCTGAAATGCGCGTTGCACTCATGTGCCTGGAGCCGGGGCAGGAATTGAAACCGCATAAGGCACCAATGAGGCTGCTAATGTATTGCGTTGAAGGCAGGGGAACGTTTATCATAGGAGAAGAAGAAGTTGACGCGGACGAAAAGACCTGTCTTCTCTGCGATCCCATGATACCGCACGGGTTTAAGGCTGACAAGGGGAGCAGGCTTGTAGTTATGGCAGTGGTAACACCTGTCGATTAAACCACTTTTTTAAGGAGGCTGTAATGTATTTAGTTAATGTCAACATGGATTGCTGCACCGGCTGCGGAGAATGTGTAAACATCTGCCCTGTTCAGGTCTATCAGATGGGTTCTAACGGCAAGACTGACCCTTTTCAGGCAGGGGAATGCGTCGGCTGCATGAGCTGCGTAGAAGTCTGCCCTGACAAGTGCATCGAAGTAAAAGAAATGTAGCATTCTGAGAAGAGGGGAAGCCTGTCTTCCCCTCTTTTTTCCCCCCGCCCCCACTTATTCACAGAATATCCTTTTTCCGAAACATGTTTCAGCCGCAGCAGCATGAAAACGCCTATAATGCTCAGCAGGATTTTTATTGTAGAATAGACCATGCCGATTGAACTCCAGGGCCAGCTTGAGCGCATCACCTTCCATAGCGAGGAAAACCACTTCACCATCGCAAAGATAAAGGTCAAAGGACAGCGGGACCTGGTCACGATCGTCGGCAGTCTTTTCTCTGTATCTCCGGGGGAAGTCGTCAAGGTCATCGGAGCTTGGGACAGGCACCCGAAATTCGGCGAGCAGTTCAAGTTCACCTCCTGCGAGGTCGTTGCCCCTGCCACCCTGCATGGCATCGAAAAATATCTCGGTTCCGGCCTGATCAAGGGAGTAGGGCCGGTCATGGCTAAACGGCTTATCGAAAAGTTCGGCATCGAAACCCTCGACATTATCGAGCATCAGCCCCAGCGGTTAAGAGAGGTCGAAGGCATCGGAGAAAAGAAGCTCGATATGATCAGGGCAGCATGGCAGGAGCAGAGAGAGGTCCGCGACGTAATGCTTTTTCTTCAGAGCCATGATGTCAGTTCTGCGTACGCCTCAAAGATCTACCGCCAATACGGCAAGACCTCCATAGCAGTCGTAAAAGAGAACCCTTACCGGCTTGCAACAGACATCTTCGGCATCGGTTTCAGGACAGCGGACGTCATTGCGACGAAACTGGGCATTCCAAAAGACTCTCCGATGCGCGCAGAGGCCGGCATCCTGTACGTGCTCCAGCAGTTTGCGCTGAACGGCCATGTCTACTATCCGCATGACGGGCTTGTTGAAGAATGCCGTGAGATCCTGAACATCAGGACCGAGATCATAAAAGAAGCGATTGCATCCATTGCCGCAGAAAAGAGGATCGTCATTGAAGACGGGGCTGTGTACCTGGCAGAGTTCCATGTCGCTGAAAAAGGCATTGCCGAAAACCTCAGGGAACTGAACAGGACCCAGCGCAGACTCTTTATGGCAGATCGTGACAAGGCCCTTGAGACCGTGCAGAAGAGCCTGCATATAAGGCTTGCCGAAAACCAGGCAAAGGCGATCATCGAATCCCTTGATGCAAAGGTGATGGTGATCACCGGCGGACCGGGCACAGGTAAGACGACCATTATCAAGGCGATCATCACGCTGCATGCGCTCTCGGGCATGAGCATCCTGCTTGCAGCCCCTACCGGAAGGGCAGCCAAGCGAATGTCAGAGGCAACAGGCCATGAGGCAAAGACCATTCACCGCCTGCTCGAGTACAGCCCGAAAAATGAGGGCGGGTTCAAGAGGACCGAGCAGAACCCGCTTAATGCAGACCTGATCGTGATCGATGAGACTTCCATGGTCGACACCGTGCTTATGTATCATCTGCTGAAGGCAGTGCCGAAGCAGGCAACACTTATCCTTGTGGGCGATATTGACCAGCTGCCCTCAGTCGGCGCGGGCAACGTTCTGAGGGATATCATTGATTCAAGACAGGTGCCCTGCATCAGGCTGAACCAGATCTTCAGGCAGGCACAGAAGAGCCTTATCATTGTAAATGCCCACCACATCAACCGGGGCGATATGCCGCTCACGCAGGCTGAGCAGGACGCAGATCAGGACTTCTATTTTATCCAGATAGAGGAGCCTGAGAAGGTGCTCGAAAAGATCATCGAACTCTGCGCAACGAAGGTCCCGGAGAAATTCGGTTTTGACGCGGCAAACGACATACAGGTGCTCACTCCCATGCACCGGGGTGTTGTTGGCGCATCGAACCTCAATGCAGAGCTCCAGAAGCATCTTAATCATTCTGCTGACGAACTGCATCGGGGCGGAAGGGTCTTCAAGGTCAGGGACAAGGTGATGCAGATACGGAACAACTATGACAAGGATGTGTTTAACGGCGACATCGGCAGGATCGCTGCCATTAACAGGGAAGACCAGGAGGTGATGGTCGATTATGACGGGAAGGCAGTGGCGTACGACTTCTCTGAACTTGACGAGCTGATACTGGCCTATGCCATCTCCGTGCATAAATCGCAGGGGAGCGAATACCCTGTGGTGATCATGCCGGTCCTGACGCAGCACTACATGCTGCTCCAGAGGAACCTCCTCTATACTGCGGTCACCCGCGGCAAGAAGCTCGTTATCCTGATCGGCACGAAAAAGGCGGTCAACATCGCGATCAGAAACAACAAACCGTCGGAGAGATATACAAAGCTGAAAGAACGGCTTATGGGAAGGCAGGGATCCTGATGATCTGTGATGCTCTGAATAACTTCGCTGCATACCTTTGCCTCCATCCTCACTTTGCCGACGTTCTCGCCTTTCTGAAAACCCATGAAACCACCCTGCCGGCTTTGCCGCCGGGGACATATGACATTAATGGCAGCGGCTCCTTTGCCTCGGTCAGTGAATATACATCAAAGCCCGAGAGTGAAGGATTTCTGGAGTATCACAGGAAATTCATAGACATCCAGGTCGTCATTATGGGAAGGGAAACGATCGGCATTGCCCGGAAGGACCGTTGCAACGATCAGGGATATCAGGAAGAGAAAGATCTGGGCAAAGTGGATGGCACAGCAGATTTCATCCTGATGGATACAAACAATTTTGCGATATTCTTTCCGCAGGATGCCCATATGCCGCAGCTCTCCTGTTCCGATCAGCGGGAAAGAGTAAAAAAGGTGGTCTTCAAGATCCCGGTATAGTTACGTATTAATCCGCATTCTCTGCACGTTTTTTATCTGTCGGTCATGAAAACGGGCTAATAGGGCAATGGCTGCCGATGCCCCGAGGAACGCAAAAAACATGTCAGACTGGGTGTCCCACATATCTCCCTGGGTGCCGAGGAATTCCTCTGCCCCCTGGCCAAGTGCAAGAGCGGCCCACCATTCGATCAGTTCATACCATGCGCTTATCGCCATGGCCACACATATTGAGAGAAAAGCTGCCATCTTTCGGCCCGAAACGTAAGAACCACGAAGAAAAATCTCCCGCGCAATAAGAGCCGGCACAAGGCCCTGTGCAAAGTGGCCGATCTTGTCGTAAGGATTGCGGCTGAGTGACAGCAGGTCCTGCAGCCAGAAGCCGAAGGGTACGCGTGCGTATGTATATGCTCCGCCAGCCATCAGGATTATCGCATGGACGAATATGAGGCCATACAGCAATGACGTAAGCGGGAGGCGGCGATAGGTCGCCGCAAGCACAGGCCACACGATCAGAATAGGGGCGACCTCCATAAGCCATGTGGCACGGTCAAACGGCCGGATTCCGGAGATGAGGAGAAGCAGGAAAAGGATAAGTCCGGACAGAAGCAGGATTCGCCCGCGTGTCAAAACCGCACCCTGCTCTTCATGAAAATGCACCGCACCAGGAGTATACACCGGGAAAGGGCGGCATGTACGACCGCCCTTTCCCGTGTTCCCGAGAGGTTACTTCTTATGGCACTTTGCGCAGTTTGCTGCATCGCTGCTCTTGAAGGCCTTGGTGCCGTTATGGCACTCGCCGCAGAACTTTGCTGCATTCATCTCTGCCATCGTGATCTTTGCAGAACCCTTCTTCATCTGAAAGATCTTGGTGTGGCAGTCATTACACTTAAGGCCCTTGTCAGCATGGGTCTTGCCGTCGAACACGACCTTGCCTGCGCTGCCGCCCGCATAATCAACGGTCTTTCCCGGAGGCACTGCAAGTGCGCTCCCCACAAATGCCACGATCACCAGAACTACTACTGCCAATACGGTCTTCTTCATCTTTCCTGATCCTCCTTATGGAATATTGGGCGGCCAAGCCGCCTGTGTCTACTCATGCCTTTGTCTGTTCCTGCCCATACCATACCACGCAATTATGAATAAGCTGCGACCGCATTATGAAGGATTATGAATTCAGTAATGCAGGTCTGTCCGGCAGTGTTACGGTAAATGTCGATCCATTGCCGTATTCGCTCGATGCGGTTATGGTGCCTTCATGGGCCAGGACCAGTTCCTTCGTAATTGCAAGCCCCAGTCCGAGGCCTCCCCTACTGGCCTTGTAGAACCGTTCGAAGATAAACGGCAGGTCCTCTTTTTTTATCCCCTCGCCGGTATCTTCGACCTTGACTGCAATCATTTTTGTTTCATTCCCGATCCAGGACTCCACCCCGACCTTCACCACTCCCCCCCGCTGAGTTGCCTTGAGCGCATTGCTCAGGAGATTAATCACGATCTGACTCAGTCGGTCAGGATCGGCATACAGCGTGGTCCCCTCCCTGCAGTCAAGAACCAGCTCCACACCCTTGTCGCTGAACATTTTACGGTACCGCTCGATAATATTCCGAAGGAATATATCAAGACTGATTGACCGCCTGTCAAGATTGAGACTGCTGGCTTCTGCGAGAGAGAGTTCTTCGAGCCCCTCGATAATGGCCTTGAACCGTCCGATCTCTCCATAAAGAGACTGGATATGGTCCTGATCAAGGGGTATCAGACCGTCCATCATGCCTTCAAGTTCGCCGCGTATCGCGCTTACCGGCGTCCTGAGTTCGTGCGCAATGTTTGAAGTCATTTTTTTCCTGAGCGACTCCTGGACCTCAAGCGCATGGGCCATTTTATTGAACGCCTCGGAAAGCCTGCTGATTTCGTCAATGCTTGATGCTGCCACCCTGCTGCTCAGATTACCCTCCGCAATAGCAGCAACCGCTCTGGTAAGCTGCTCAACGGGGGTCGTCAGTCTTTTGGAAAAAATAATACTTAAGAGCACCGCTGCGCCGCCCATCCCAAGGAGTGAGATAATGAGCAGCCTGTTTGAACGTTTGACAAAATAAAGTTCCTTCTGGCTGCGCAGGAATCTCAGATCTACCCTTCCGATCTCCTTGCCGGAAAGAAAAAGTGCATGGGGCTGGAAACTGCTCGCTTCATCTTTATATCTGAGGATTGATATGGCTACGATCCGCTTTTTTACATAGGGAGAAAGGATATTGACTGCGCTGTCCGTATCGATCACGAAGGAGCCGTCTGCATCATAGAGTTTCATCTCAAAGCCTAACATAAGAGCCCAGACCGTGTTTTCAATAATCTCGGCGTTCGGCCAGACGCCATACTTTTCAAACGTGCTTTCAAGTGACGTAGTGATCCACGATGCCCTGTCCTCTACCTCCCCCTCAAGATAGCCCCTGAAATCCCTCACCATAAGTTCCCGCACAATAAGCGCAGATGAAAGGGCGATTGCGGAGACGGAAATGAGGATAAGAAATACCCTGAACCAGAGCTGTCTATACATCTTTTTTGATCGAAAAGCGATAGCCCACGCCATAAATGGTAAGAATGACGGCAGGGTTTTTGGGATCATCCTCGATCTTGCGCCTGATGTTTTTGATATGCGCGTCAATGCTTCGCTCATACCCCTCGAACTGATATCCGAGGGCCCTATCAACAAGCTCCTCGCGCGTAAAAACCTTTCCTGGTGCTGAGGCAAGGCTGAAGAGAACCTTAAACTCGGTCGGCGTGATATCAACCGACGTGCCGTGTTTCTTCACCACATAGCTCTGGCCGTCGATCAAAAGGCTTCCATTGCTGAAACTCATCGGTTCTGCTGAACTGAGGTCTTCCTTCTTTGCCCTTTTCAGAAGCGCCTTAACGCGGTAGACCAGTTCCCTTGGGCTGAAGGGCTTCACCACGTAATCATCGGCACCGAGCGCAAAACCTGCTACGCGCTCCTCCTCGGAAGATTTTGAGGTAAGCATGATGATCGGGATATCTCCGCTCTCCTTGATTTCCTGACAGACTTCCTCACCGCTGGTGTCAGGGAGCATGAGATCAAGAATCACCAGCAGTGGTTTCTGCTTCAGCAGCGCTGCCGTTGCCTCCTTCCCCTTCTCGAACTGCAGGACTCTGAATCCGGCCTCCTCGAGATAGACCTTCACGACCGTTGAAATCTTCCTGTCATCTTCAATGACAAATATCGTCTGCATAGTCCTGATTATACCCTCTGGATCCGGTCTCTATTCCCCCGGCTTGAGGGACCATTTACGTCCTCCATCTTTCCGGATAGTGCCTTCCAGTCATATTCCTGCAGGTTCACGGCCCTCGCGTTGAGGACCTTATTCCTGACAGCCTGGGTTCGTTCTGAATCCTTTATGATACCGTAAAACGGAAGCATGACAAAAAATGCCCGGTCAATAAAGTCAGGCAGGGGCGTCAGGACATCTGCTCTCCTGGTATGAAAAGGGTCTTCGCCCTGGCCGCACGGTTTCGTAAAAACAATGAACTGCCTGCAGGCAACGGGACGCACAGGGTAGATCGAACAGGCATTCTCAATGAGAAACGGGCAGGGAGGTCTTCCCGCATGGCCTGCAAGCTGCTCAATAAGAACGTTCCTGATCTGCCCCGTCATCTTTTCGATTGCATACCAGTATATGCCGGCGAGTTCAAGCGGATAGACCGGAATGTCAGTATGCGTCTTACAGCAGGCTCCACAGCCTTCACGGCATGCAGTCCTTCTCAGTGTTTTTCTTTTTTCCCGTTTTATGGCGATGTCTATGCCTCTGTCGATGATCTCGTAGGCGTCCAGGAGCATCGGAAGCCATGCAAAGCGCGCCTCGTCTTCGGGAGCGCAAAAGCGCCTTATCTCAGTATCTGCTGACTTTCTCGTTTTTTTCACTTTATCAATACCGCAAGTCCGTACTATCACAACATACCACGAAGTCTGATTTATTTGCCTTATTATAGCAAGACTTCTTCTTTTCAAGTCGCCTCCTGCGGGGAATCAGAGCAGCGGAACCACGGTCTGATCGCAGAGGGGTACCATATTTATTTATTCACGAAATTACGGTAAGGTATCATGGTGAAAACAATGGAGACAAGATGATCGAACCGGGGGGGACACTTGCACGGTTTGCATGGCTTTCGATAGCCGCCGCCATCTTAACGATGGCGCTGAAGACTGCCGCATATCTGTTGACCGGCTCAGTAGGACTGCTGTCAGATGCCATGGAATCGCTGGTAAATCTGGCCGGCGCTCTTATGGCTCTTGCCATGCTCACCGTAGCGGCTCGTCCCGCCGATGAAGACCACGCGTACGGCCATAGCAAGGCCGAGTATTTTTCAAGCGGCGTTGAAGGCGCTCTTATCCTGATAGCGGCAATCAGCATTGCCGTTGCTGCCGTGCAGCGCCTAATCACGCCGAAACCCCTTGAACAGATCGGACTGGGGCTCATCGTCTCAGTTGCTGCCTCACTGGTCAACCTGTTCGTTGCACTTATCCTGCTTAAGGCAGCAAAAAGCTATAACTCAATCACCCTGAAGGCCAATGCCCATCACCTGCTGACAGACGTCTGGACCTCAGCCGGTGTTTTGGTCGGCGTTGGTCTGGTGGCCATTACCGGATGGCAGCGCCTGGACCCCATCGTTGCCATTATTGTCGCCGCCAATATTGTCTGGTCAGGTGTCCGCATTGTCCGTGAATCCGTATTCGGGCTGATGGATGCTTCGCTGCCAATCGAAGACCTCGGCATAGTGCAGGGCGTGCTGGACCGGTATTGCGGGGAGGATATCCAGTGCCATGCGCTGCGGACACGGCAGGGCGGTTCACGAAAATTCGTATCCTTTCATGTGCTAGTGCCGGGTGACTGGACCGTCGATAAGGGACACAACCTTCTGGAACAGATGGAGACTGATCTCCGCAGTGCCTTGCCGAATGTGACGGTATTTACGCATCTTGAATCAATACATGACCCTGTCTCCTGGGACGACATACCTCTGGACCGTTCCGAATGTCCCCGTCAGGATAACAATCTCCCGATCCCCTAATCTTTGAGTGCTGTCGCTTGCTATGCAGTCCGGTTCCTTTTTATACTTCAGGCATGACAAATACCTGCGGCATATGCAAATACGGGTATGACACCAAGCCGGCCGGAGAAAAGCCTTCAGCAGGCACGATCTGGTGCGGTAAACGCAAGATTCAGATGGCTAAACACCGTCAGATGGACTGTTTCATGCCTATGCCCGGTATGAAGATCCATCACTGCGTTGACTGCAAGCGGGCCAAGATAACTCTGCCCTCAGGCGGCGCGCTCCAGCTTGGCAATGTCTGGTGCGACAGAAAGAAGACCGAGATACATAAGATGCGCAGTATGGACTGTTTCGAATAAGCCCTGTTGATCCTCTTTCCCTTCCCCTGTTGCAAGCGATAGTTATTTCCTTAAATGAACCGGCACACTTGTGGAGACCACTCCCTTTTTAAAGAGCAGTATCCCCTTGAGAAAAAGCGCTGTCTGGTTGTGCAGAAGGTGGTGCCACCATCTCGTTGGCACAAATTCCGGCAGAACCACCGTGATTACACCCTCAGGGTATTTTTCGCGTATGCTTTCGATGTAGTCTATGATCGGTTCTGTCACAGACCTGTATGGTGAATGCAGGATCTGGAGATTTACTCCCATGCAGAGAGTGTCCCATTTCTCCCTCACCTTCTGTGTCTCAATAGGGTCTATGTACACATACACGGCAGTGACATCATCAGATAAAACCTTGCCATATTTAATGGCGTTAATGACAGCCTGTTGAATTCCGGAGATAGGAATAATAACCGTATGGTGGCTGTAGACATTTTCTGACGTCAGACAGGCGGTCACAGAAAGCTGCTCAGCCACTGCAACATAATGCTCGTGTATCTTCCGGGTCAAATAGACCAGCGCCGGAATTGCCACCAAAACAATCCAGGCCCCGTGCTCGAACTTCTCAACGGCAATGACTAACAGAACGACGCCCGTTGTTACAGTTCCCAGTCCGTTAATTATTATTCCTTTTATCCATCCTGCGCCTTTTTCTCTGAGCCAGTGCATGACCATGCCGGCCTGTGAAAGGGTGAAGGCTGTGAAAACCCCTACAGCATAGAGAGGGATCAGGGCATGGGTGTCGCCGCCAAACAGGACAATGAGCAGGACTGAAAAAGCCCCAAGGATAAGGATACCGTTTGAAAAAACCAGTTTGTCACCACGATTGCTCAGTTGACGGGGCAGGTAACGGTCTGCGGCCATAATTGATGAGAGCCTGGGAAAATCTGCAAAGGATGTGTTTGCGGCAAGTATCAGAATTATTGAGGTCGCAAATTGGATGAAATAATAAATTGCTCCTTTGGTAAATATGGCGCGGCTAAGCTGTGAAAGCACGGTCTCAGACTCGTTTGGGATTATCTTATAATAATCGGCATAGTAAGCAATTCCTGTGGTAAGCACTCCAAGTATCACCGCCATCCAGATAAGCGTTATCCCTGCATTCTTTGCCTCTGGTTCTTTAAACGCCCTGACGCCGTTTGAGACCGCTTCGATACCGGTCAGTGTTGCGCAACCGGACGCAAATGCCTTGAGGATTATAAAAAGTGGAATTATATTTGTTGCTGCTGCAATGTCCGGCATAGGGGGACGAGGGAAGGATAATGCCTTTGTAAAGCTTGCGATTATCAGCAGCAACAGCCCGCCCACAAAAAGATACACCGGAACCGCGAACACCTTTCCCGATTCCTTTACCCCACGAAGGTTAATGACCATGATGAGCAATATCGAAACAAGGCACATCGTGACCGTATATTGCCGTGTCGCTGGAAATGCCGAGGTGATGGCAGCTATACCTGACGAAATACTAACAGCAACGGTCAGAACGTAATCTATGAGAAGTGCTGAACCTGCTACAAGGCCCGGATAGGTGCCAAGGTTCTCTTTGGCCACTATGTATGCTCCTCCGCCGGAGGGATAGGCATGGATAGTCTGGTAGTATGATGTGGCAACGATTGCGATAAGTATCACAATCCCGGTGGCAATAGGCATTGATAGATGCACCATTGCAGAGCCACCCACGACAAGAGCCATGAGGATTTCTTCGGGGCCGTACGCTACTGATGAAAGCGCATCAGAGGAAAATACTGCAAGTCCCGTTGTCTTGCTCAGTCTTTCGTGCTTTTCCTTGATAGTCTCGATCGGACTGCCGATGAGAAAGCTTTTTATGGACATAACCTATCTCCTTTTTTAGCGGGCGAACTAAGAAGAAAATAAAAAACCGCCGGCAAAGCAGCGGTCCGTGTTTCTGCCTGTTGCCCTTCCAAATGCCTGCGAGGTTAGCTGACGGGCTCGGGCCTGGAAGTGCCCTATCCTTGTTCAGGAATACGCCCCAAATTCTGGGTCCCCCGTATCCATGCCCATCGAAGCGATGAGCAATGAATTTCGGCTGCATGTATTAATTGCATGCTAACTCTGCATGCGCATACCTGTCAATGGTAACAACGCTTGTCCTGGAATTTTTTACAACATTTTTACACCGACGGTCAGTTTCTTTACGCCTGTTTTGCTTTCTTTCGTGATAGGCTGAAACCAGTGGAGGTGAAACCATGGATGGTTTATATCTTGTTATCATCATCGTCTTTTTTGCTCTCACCGGTCTGCTGGTGAAACTCTTCGAAAAGGTGTAGGAGACAATATTATGGAAATCTTTTACTGGATAGGCGGTATGGTGGCCTTCGGGCTTCTTGTTTACCTTACTGTTGCGCTTATGAAGCCGGAGATATTCTCATGACAGCAAATGGCATCATACAGATCGGACTATACTTTATTGTTCTTTGGGCCCTTGTGAAACCGCTCGGCAGGTACATGGCAAAGGTGTATCAGGGCGAGTCTTTCTGGGCCAGTCGCATCCTCGGTCCTGTCGAGCGGCTGCTCTATCGCATGTTCGGCATAAGTTCCGAGGATGAGATGCCCTGGAAGACCTATGCAGGAGCAGCGATCGTCTTTAAGATCGGTTGTTTCTTCCTTTTATATTTTATTCTGCGTATACAGGGGATACTGCCGCTGAACCCTCAGGGCTTTGCAGGGGTTTCACCGGACCTTGCCTTTAATACAGCGGTCAGCTTTATTACGAACACCAACTGGCAGTCTTATGGCGGAGAATCTACCATGAGCTACCTGACGCAGATGACAGGCCTGACCGTCCAGAACTTTGTTTCGGCTGCCCAGGGCATGGCGATACTCGTTGCCCTGCTCCGGAGCTTTACGAGAAGAAGCGCCAGGACGATAGGCAATTATTGGGTCGACATGACGCGCTCTATACTTTACATACTGCTGCCGCTAAGCCTTATCATAGCCGTGCTGCTCGTATCGCAGGGAGTGGTGCAGAACTTCAGCCCCTATAAAAATGTGCCGCTTCTTCAGTCCATTATCTATGACAATCCCAAGATGGATGCTGACGGCAAGCCGGTCACAGGCGCAGACGGGAAGCCGGTAACCGAGCCTGCAAAGGCCTCAGAGCAGACACTGCCGCTCGGTCCTGCAGCATCCCAGATAGCGATCAAACAGTTAGGTACCAACGGCGGCGGGTTTTATAATGTCAACTCTGCCCACCCTTTTGAAAACCCGACACCTCTTTCGAATTTTCTGGAGATGCTCGCTATTCTTATAATCCCGTCAGCCCTCTGTTTTACCTTTGGAGAAATGGTCGGGGACAAGAGACAGGGGTGGGCTTTGCTTGCTGTCATGGTGTTGCTGCTTATCCCATTTCTGATGCTGACGTACGCCAGTGAGCAGAGGGGAAATCCTCTGTTGACAGAAGCAGGCGTAGATCAGACAACGGGCACTCTCCAGTCAGGCGGCAACATGGAAGGCAAAGAGGTGCGTTTTGGCATAGCGAATTCAGCGCTCTGGGCCACAGCTACGACTGCCGCGTCAAACGGCTCGGTTAATGCCATGCATGACTCCTTCAGCCCAATCGGCGGAATGATGCCTATGATATTGATCCAGTTGGGCGAGGTTGTTTTTGGGGGTGTGGGCTCAGGGTTGTACGGGATGCTGGCCTTTGCAATGGTAGCAGTCTTTATTTCAGGCCTCATGGTAGGTCGTACTCCGGAATACCTCGGCAAGAAGATCGAGGCCTTTGAAATGAAGATGTCCGCCATTGTGATCCTGATCCCTGCTGCCTCTGTTTTAATCGGGACAGCTGCAGCATCCATAACAGCTGCGGGAGTTGCCGGAGTTTCGAACCCTGGGCCGCATGGATTTTCACAGATTTTGTATGCCTTTTCCTCTGCAGGTAACAACAACGGCAGCGCCTTCGGAGGACTCTCGGCAAATGCGCCGTTTTATAACACATTGTTAGGCATCGCGATGCTTTTCGGGAGGTTTTGGGTTATGGTCCCGATAATTGCAATCGCTGGGTCTCTGGCCTCAAAAAAACATGTGGCCCCGAGCGCAGGCACTCTGCCGACACATACGCCGCTTTTTGTCTTTTTCCTTGCAGGCATAATTATTATCGTTGGTGCTCTGACGTTTCTTCCCGGTCTTGCGCTGGGCCCGATAGCCGAGCACCTGACGCTCTATAAGTAATAAGGAGGGCTGCAATGACGACCCATAATAAGAAACAGCATGCGCTTTTTGAAGCAAAGATCATACAGCGTGCGCTGAAAGATTCACTTCTAAAACTAAATCCGAAAAACCAGTTCCGAAACCCGGTCATGTTTGTGGTCGAGGCGGGAAGCGTCCTGACAACGCTTCTTTTTGTACATGCCCTCTTTGTGCCTGGGCCCGAGTCTCCGTGGTTTATCCTCTCGATCTCCCTATGGCTTTGGGCCACCGTTCTCTTTGCAAATTTTGCCGAGTCTGTAGCAGAAGGCAGGGGCAAGGCCCAGGCAGATGCGCTTAGAGGTTCGCGAAAAGATATTCAGGCGAAGAGGCTTTTAAAGCCCGAAAGGGAGGCGTCAATCGAAACTATCCCGTCTCCTCAGCTGAAAAAAGGCGACCATGTCCTTGCTGAGGCGGGAGACATCATCCCGGGTGACGGTGAGGTTGTGGCGGGTGTGGCTTCAGTAAACGAAAGCGCCATAACCGGAGAGAGCGCTCCGGTCATCAGGGAGAGTGGCGGTGACAGATCAGCTGTTACCGGCGGCACCCAGGTGCTGTCAGACTGGCTCGTGATCAGGATCACCGCAAACCCCGGAGAGACCTTCCTCGACAGGATGATCTCGATGGTCGAAGGAGCAAAGCGACAGAAGACACCGAATGAGATTGCACTTGATATACTGCTTGCCGGCCTTACCATAATTTTTTTGCTTGCAACGGTCACTCTGCTTCCCTTTTCCCTGTTCAGCGTAAAGGCTGCAGGCCAGGGAAGTCCGCCATCGATTACCGTGCTTGTATCGCTGCTCGTCTGTCTTATCCCGACAACCATCGGCGGGCTTCTCTCTGCCATCGGCATTGCAGGTATGGACAGGATGATCCAGGCCAATGTCATTGCCATGTCAGGCCGTGCAGTTGAAGCGGCAGGTGATGTGGACGTGCTCCTCCTTGACAAGACCGGTACTATCACGTTAGGCAACAGGCAGGCAACAGCATTTATCCCTGCATCGGGGGTTGACGGCAAGGCATTAGCAGATGCCGCCCAGTTATCATCGTTAGCAGATGAAACTCCTGAGGGCCGGAGCATTGTCATACTGGCAAAGGAAAAGTTCGGTTTCCGAGAACGTGACATTACTGCCCTCAACGCAACGCTTATCCCTTTTTCAGCGCATACCAGAATGAGCGGTGTAAATCTCGGAGACAGGGAGATTCGGAAGGGTGCAGCAGATGCGATAAAGGAATATGTCAGCCAGCAGGGAGGAACCTTTCCCGCTGACGTCAAGTCAACGGTCGATGAAATAGCCCGCAAGGGCGGCACTCCTCTGGTGGTTGCTGAAGGCAAAAAAGTACTCGGCACTATCCGGCTCAATGACATTGTCAAGGGCGGTATTAAGGAGCGCTTTGCAGAGCTGCGGCGCATGGGTATCAAGACGATCATGATCACGGGTGACAATCCGCTTACCGCTGCTGCCATTGCAGCCGAGGCAGGGGTGGATGACTTTCTGGCACAGGCGACACCAGAGGCCAAACTGAAGCTCATCCGTGAACACCAGGCAGGAGGCAGGCTTGTGGCCATGACCGGTGACGGCACCAATGATGCTCCGGCGCTTGCCCAGGCTGATGTGGCTGTTGCCATGAAT
Organism: Nitrospirota bacterium; assembly: GCA_016235245.1. Taxonomy (NCBI): domain Bacteria; kingdom Pseudomonadati; phylum Nitrospirota; species Nitrospirota bacterium. The sequence goes on from JACRLO010000001.1 coordinate 23,810, forward strand.
ACCGGAACCCAGGCAGCAAAAGAGGCGGGCAATATGGTTGATCTGGACTCCAACCCCACAAAACTGATCGAGGTTGTCGAGATCGGCAAGCAGTTGTTGATGACGCGCGGCACGCTCACAACCTTCAGTATTGCCAATGATGTTGCGAAATATTTTGCGATCCTGCCAGCGGCGTTTCTTGCCATATATCCGCAGTTAGGAGCGCTCAACATCATGGGACTTTCGACGCCGCAGAGCGCAATCATGTCTGCAGTCATTTTCAACGCCTTGATCATTATTGCGCTGATCCCGCTGGCTTTGCGCGGTGTTGCCTATCGACCCATGGGGGCCGGTGTAGTGCTGCGCAACAACCTTCTTGTTTATGGCCTTGGAGGTCTGGTCGTCCCGTTTGTCGGTATCAAACTGATTGATATAATCCTCACCTTTTTACATATGGCGTAAGGAGAGATACTATGATGAATATAATACGACCTGCAATAGTTTCCCTGTTTGTCTTTACGGTAATAACAGGAGTGATATATCCCCTTGGAGTGACCGGCATTGCTCAACTGCTCTTCCCCTCCCAGGCCAACGGGAGTATTATCAAGAAGGACGGAAGGGTGATCGGATCTGCTCTTATCGGCCAGCCCTTTGACGACCCAAGCTATTTTTGGGGAAGACTCTCTGCAACCGCGCCGTTTCCCTATAATGCAGCGGCTTCTTCCGGCTCTAACCTGTCGCAGTCCAACCCGGCCCTGCTGGCTAATGCCAAAGGCCGCATAACCTTTCTGAAGGCTGCTGATCCTCAGGCCCCTGCCTCGGTTCCTGCAGACCTGGTTACTGCTTCCGGCAGCGGGCTTGATCCGCATATCAGCCCTGCGGCCGCCGTATATCAGGTGCAGAGGGTGGCAAGACTGCGGGGAATGGATGAGACCACCTTGCGGGCACTTGTTGCTGCAAATACAGAAGCTAGACTGTTCGGAATTATGGGAGAACCCGTGGTGAATGTGCTCAAACTGAATCTTGCGCTCGATGAACTCGGGCAGAAATAATGAGGTGTCAGATGAATAGAAATGCCGAAAAAGCAGGATGGTGCAGAATAATTGCCGTATGTCTTCTTTTGATGTCAGTTGCCATGCCTCTTGCTGCGTTTGCAGTTTCATATCCTGGCCAGCTGTATCACCGCGAGGACAGGCATGACAAGTTTGTGAAAGGAGATGTGGTGTATCTCTTCCATAGCGGCACTGAGGATGTTAAGAAGACCATCCGTATCAATGATACTCTTGCAGTCAGCCGGATAACGCCGTCCTGCGAAGTGGTGCCGATTGGGCTCATCAGGGTGGTCTCTTTTGTCGGGGATACCTATATCAAGGGAGAAGTCTTTGCAGGGGAGATCAGGCCCGATGACATCGCCAAAAAGGACAAAGTATCATGCCTCGTGATCTCGGCAGGAGTATGCAAGTAAGGCTACAGTTGCCCGCTTGCGAAAGAAATGCGACAATACAACAGCAATGGTAGCTGAGCATGGAAGAACGAAGACCTGATCCCGATCTCCTCCTGGCAAAGGTCCAGCAGGAAGAGGAGCGTCGGCGCGAAGGGCAGCTGAAGATATTCTTTGGCGCTGCCCCTGGTGTTGGCAAGACCTATGCCATGCTGAGTGCTGCCCAGCAGAAGCTGGCAGAGGGTGTTGACATTGCAGTTGGTGTTGTCGAGACCCATAAGCGGAAAGAGACTGAAGCACTCCTTGCAGGTCTCGAACTGATCCCCCGCCATCCTGTCGAATACCGTGGTGCAGTGTTGTCGGAATTCGACATTGATACGGCCCTGAAGCGCAAACCTGAGATAATTCTGATGGATGAGCTGGCCCATACCAACGCCCCGGGCTCACGTCACAAAAAGCGTTGGCAGGACGTATACGAACTTCTTGGCGCAGGCATCAATGTATATACCACTATTAATGTGCAACATCTCGAAAGCCTGAATGACGTCGTTGCCCAGATCACAGGTATAAACGTACACGAAACCGTTCCGGATTTTCTGCTCGACAGGGCTGATGAAATCGAGCTTGTTGATCTTCCGCCTGACGATCTGCTGCAGCGGCTGAAAGACGGCAAGGTCTATGTACCGGAGCTTGCGGCCCAGGCACGACAGAACTTTTTCAGGAAGGGCAACCTTCTTGCGTTGAGGGAACTTGCGCTTCGCCGCACTGCCGAACGTGTCGACGAGCAGATGCAGAGCTATCGGGAAGTCAAGGGCGTAAAGGAAGTCTGGCCTGCTGCGGAAAGACTGCTTGTATGCATCGGACCGAACCCCCGGTCGATCAGACTGATTCGTGCTGCAAAACGCATGGCTGCCGGCCTTCGTGCTGAATGGCTCGCTGTCTATGTAGAGGCCCCTCACAAGGTCAGGCCGTCTGAAAGCGACCTGAAACAGCTTGCAGAGCATATGCAATTGGCTGAAAGCCTCGGGGCAGAAACCGTTACGCTCTCCGGGCCTAAGGCCAGCGATGAGATCCTGACCTACGCCCGTTACCGGAATGTCACCAAGATCATCACCGGCAAACCTACGCATCCGCGCTGGAAGGACAAGCTGTTTGGGTCAATGCTCGACGAACTGGTGCGTGGCAGCGGCGATATCGAGGTTTATGTCATATCCGGCGATTCAGGTGAACCGATAAAGGGTGTCACTGCCAAACCGGGACGCGCTAAGCCCAAACCTAAGGAGTGGCTCTTCAGCCTTGGTGTTGTCGGGGCCTGCACAGGCCTGTCTTTTCTTATGGCCCCCTATTTCGAAGTCGTTGACCTTGCCATGGTCTATCTTCTTGGCGTTGTGATCGTAGCAGGGAGGACAGACCGCGGCCCGTCCCTTATTGCAGCACTTTTCAGTGTGGCTGCCTTTGACTTTTTTTTCATTCCGCCGTACTACACCTTTGCGGTGGGTGATGTCCGTTATATCGTGACCTTTGTCGTCATGTTTACGATAGCGTTTATTATAAGCCGGCTGACACACCGGATCAGGGACCAGGCAAATGCCTCCCGGCAGAGGGAAAAGAGGACAGCCGCAATGTACAGCCTCAGCCGCAAGTTCGTACATGAACGCGGCATTGAAAAGCTGAGCGCCATTGCGATCAAACATATCAGCGAGGTATTCTCGAGCCGCGTGATCATACTTGTGCCCGATGAGCGCGGAAAGCTTGTCATCCCCGTAACAGGTCCTGACACGTTTGCGCTTGATGATAAAGAACAGAGTGTGGCCCAATGGACTTTTGATCACCGTCAGAATGCAGGCCTCGGAACAGACACGCTGGCCGGCTCTCGCGCACTGTATGTGCCGCTTGTGGCCGCATCAAAAACAGTAGGGATAATAGGCGTTCTTCCCAATTCGCCACAGAGCTTCTTTGATCAGGAGCAGATTCATGCCCTGGAGAGTTTTGCAAATCAGGCAGCAATGGCTATTGAACGCGCCTTCCTCTCTGAAGAAGCGCAGCAGGCACTTCTGAGGGCAGAGAAAGAGACGCTGCGCAACACCATGCTCAGCTCGGTTTCACATGACATCAGGACGCCGCTTGCAGCGATTACGGGCGCTGCAACTACCCTGCTTCAGCAGGATGCGGTCCTGGACCAGCACAATCGGCAGGAGCTTACACAGACCATTGCTGAAGAAGCGGACCACCTGAACCAGATCATCCGCAATGTGCTGGATATGACACGCCTTGAATCCAGGGCGATAACCATAAAGAAAGAATGGCAGTCCCTGGAGGAGATTGTGGGGGTTGTGCTGAACCGGCTCACCGAAAGGCTGAAAGATCGCCATGTTGCAGTCGCGCTTCCGGGGGACCTGCCGCTGGTCCCCTTTGATCCCCTGCTGATCGAACAGGTCCTAATGAACCTGTTCGACAATGTGCTCAAATATACTCCTTCCGGGACACCGCTTGAGATTTCGGCGTCTGTCGGGGAGTCTGACGTTACAATAGAACTCGCCGACAGAGGCCCGGGGCTGCCTCAGGGAGGCGAAGAACATATCTTTGAAAAGTTCGTGCGCGGCTCGTCCCCTGGCGGCGGCATCGGGCTCGGATTGGCAATCTGTCGGGCAATTGTAGCTGCCCACGGCGGCAGTATATGGGCTGAAAATCGAATCGGTGGCGGTGCAGCGTTCAGGTTCACTCTTCCGTTGGGCGGGGAACAGCCGTTGACGGAAAAGGAATAAGATAAGCCAGATGGCCGAGGATAAGGGATTAATACTTCTGATCGAGGACGAGCCTCAGATGCGCCGTTTTCTCCGGATTACGCTCCAGGGATACGGGTACCGGCTCATTGAGACAGCTTCGGGACAGGAAGGTCTGACGCAGGCAGCAACGCGTAATCCGGATGTTATATTGCTGGACCTCGGTCTGCCTGACATCGACGGGCTGGAGGTCACAAAGAGGCTTCGGGAATGGACCCAGATTCCGATCATTGTTATTTCTGCGCGGGAACAGGAAGAAGATAAGATCAAAGCTCTTGACGCGGGCGCAGACGACTATCTGACCAAGCCCTTTGGCGCAGGCGAACTTTTGGCCAGAATTCGCGTGGCACTCCGTCATACGGCGACGCAACATGGTGAAGAAGAATCAGTTTTTGTTCTCGACAACCTCAAGGTCGATCTTCTGAAGAGGCAGGTCCTGCTCGATGACAGGGAAATACATCTGACACCTATTGAGTACAGGCTCCTTACAACGCTGATAAAGCATGCCGGAAAAGTAATGACCCATAGCCAGCTCATGAAAGAGGTCTGGGGCCCTGCATATGTGGACCAGAGCCATTATCTGCGCATCTATATGGCACAGCTCCGCCATAAGCTGGAGATTGATCCTGCGCGGCCGCGGTTTTTCATCAACGAGCCGGGGATTGGTTACAGGCTAAAGGTAGATTTTGATGAACTAAGCAGATGACTGTGCCGCGTGACTGCTTTCCTTGCCTCGTCTGCAAAAAAGACCAGAAGCATGAACGGTATCAGGATGAGCCATATGTCTGCTCCAAGCGGGGCAGTGGCAAATATTCTGTTGCCCCAGGGATGATAGATGATGAAGGCGCTGAGAAGTATCTCTGCTGCAATGCCCCAGAGGATCATTCTGTTGCTGAAGATACCCCTTTTGAATACGGATTCACTCTGCGTTCTGCACGCAAAGACGGTGCCTATCTGCATAATCACAATCCCTAAAAAGGTGGCTGTAGATGCCTGCCGGGTCAACATGCTGTCTATAGGCAGTGCCATCCCCCAGTGCCAGCCGCCCTGCAGAAGAACCATAAAATATACAAAGAGTACGCCGATTGAACTGATCAGCCCGAGGAATACGTATCCCCTTAAGAGGACATTCAGATCGATAAGGCTTTCCCCCTGAGGCCTCGGCGGATTTTTCATGACATTTGACTCCGGGGGCTCAATGCCAAGTGCCAGTGCCGGAATTGTTTCAGTGCCAAGATCAATTGCAAGAATCTGCATAACGGTGAGCGGAAGGGGAATTTTAAAAAGCGCGAAAAGAATATACGGAACAGCCTCAGGCGTGCCGTGTGCAAAAATGTAGGTAATGAATTTTCTGATATTTTCAAAGACGGTCCTTCCTTCCTCGACGGCAGAAACAATGGTTGCAAAATTGTCATCCAGGAGTATCAGGTCAGCAGCTTCTTTCGCAACATCTGTTCCTGAGATACCCATAGCGATGCCGATATCAGCCTTCTTGAGCGCCGGCGCATCATTGACGCCATCGCCGGTTACAGCAACCCGCTCTCCCTGCTCTTTCAGGATCGAGACAACCCGCATCTTGTGCTTGGGCGTCATACGCGCAAAGATGATCTCCTTTGCCGAGAGCTTTTCCCGCAGCTCATTGTCATTGATCGTGACAAACTCAGCCCCTTCTACTACGACCGGCTCTCCTGTTACCAGACCGATTTCCCGTGCTATTGCGACAGCAGTTCTGCTGCCATCGCCGGTGATCATGATCACCCTGATCCCTGCACCATGACATTTTTTCAAAGCGTCAGGCACTTCGGGACGCGGCGGGTCCTCAAGCCCGATAAGACCGAGGAAGATGAGATCAGATTCAAGAGACTGAGGGTTAGGGACTGGGGGTTGGGGAACAGACCCCTTACCTTCAGCCATTTGCCCTGTGCCCTCCTTATACGCAAACGCAAGAACGCGCAGGCCGCTGTCCATGAGTTGATGGTATGCCTCCATTGCCTGCGTGCGAAACGGCTCGTCCATCTTCTGCTTCGCGCCATTGAGCAGGAAGCTGTTGCATAAAGGAAGCATGCTTTCCATGGCGCCTTTTGTGTACACGTATTCTTTGTCTTTGATCCTGTTCAGTGTGGTCATCCTCTTGCGGTCAGAGTCAAACGGTATCTCCGCGATGCGTTCTGCGTCAACATCGCCGATGCTCTCTCGTGCAAGCCTCAGGAGAGCGGTTTCTGTAGGATCGCCCTTATACGCATTGTCCGCATAACGGGCATTATTACAGAGGAACGCTGCCTGTAGCAGAACGTCTGTAGTCTTTGGCCTATGGTTTTTTGCCTCAATGACCCTGTTATCTGTCCATATCTTTGCTGCAGTCATCCTGTTCTGGGTCAGCGTTCCGGTCTTGTCCGTGCAGATGACCGTAACTGATCCGAGGGTTTCTACAGAAGTCAGGTTTTTTATCAAGGCATTTTTTTTTGCCAACCGCCTGCTTCCCATGACCAGGGCAAGTGTAACTGTTGGAAGCAACCCCTCAGGCACGTTAGCAACAATTAGTCCTATGGTAAAAATAAAGTTTTCCCAGAAAGACCGTCCCATCAAATGACCCATCAGAAAAAGTGTGCCTCCCATTACCGTTGCCATGACTGCGATGAAGCGGGTGACCTTGATGATCTCTTTCTGAAGCGGGCTGAGGCCAGATTCGACGGCGCTGGTGAGATGGGCAATTCTTCCGAACTCTGTGCTCATGCCGGTTGCAAATACCAGTCCCTTGCCTGAGCCACTTGTTACGGTAGTCCCGGCAAAGACAATATTGGGACTATCCAGCAGTTCTCCCTCAAAAGGCTTATGGTCTCTGAGGCTCGCCTCTGACTCGCCCGTTAAGGCGGCGTTATTCACTTTGAGCATGGAGCTTTCGATCAGCCGTGCATCAGCCGGTATTCTGTCTCCTTCGGAAAAAAAGGCAATGTCGCCCGGCACGACCTCCCTGGAATGGACCTGTTTTTCCTTTCCTTCCCGCATGATCCTTACCTGGAAAGGAAGAAGTTTCTTTAGCGCCTCGAGGGCTTTTTCTGCGCGATATTCCTGGATGAAGGTAAAGATGGCATTGATAACGATAACACCGACAATAGCAAAACCGAGCATAGCCATGCCCTCACCCGGATGGAGATAGTCGGAAAGGAACCCCAGGCCGGCACCGACCCATAGCAGGATTGCAAGAAAATGCGTGAACTGGCCGAAAAAGCGCAGGGCGAGATGGCTTTTATGCACCTCCCTGATCTCATTGAAGCCACTTTCAGCGAGGCGCTTTGCTGCCTCAGCCTCTGACAGACCTGCTTCAGAACTGACAAGCTGCCTGAGGGCATCCTCCCGGGAAAGGCTGTTAATCTTCATGCCGTGGTTTCAGGATGATCAGGTCGCAGGGGGTTTCTCTGAGCACTTCTTCAACAGGATTGCCCCTGAGCAGGGAAGTAAACAGACTCCGCTCGCTTGCGCCCATGATTATCAGATCATGTCTTTTTGCGAACGCCTCTATCGTAATATTCCGGGCAGTCTGTCCCGGCCGAAGCTTTCCCTCATGGCCGATATTATGCCGCTTCAGATATTTGATGAACTGAGCAATGTCATGTGATGTGCGCTCTTCCCATTGCAAAGGCGTGAGATGTATTTCACCATGGAAGAACTTTGTCAGGGGCTTTGGCGCATGGAAGACAATGACCTTTGAGCTGAATGCCTGAGCCATCTGTGTGACAAAAGAGGCGCGCTCAGATACGTGATCAATCTTGGCTTTGAGCGGCACCAGGATTTTGCTGGGATGCACCCTGCCCGAATGGACAACCCGAACCAGTGCTACCGAGCAGGGAAGTTTCAGGGAAAGGCTTCGCGCAACGGTTCCTGAATAAAACCTTCTTTTGATGTCTTCCCGCCGCGTTGCTGCAAAAACGATGCTGATATTCTCATGCTGAACGATCTTCCTGATATCTGCAACAGGGTCGCCCATTTCTGCGATGCTCTCTGCCTGGACATTCAGTTCCATGGCCTCATTGAAGAGACGTTTTACCGCATCCTCGGCTGAGCGGCAGTTATGCTGCGACATGCATTTTTCAGCAACAAAACAGATATAAAACTTTGCGTTGCAGGCCTTCGCCAGATGCAGGGCATAGCGCGCAGCAACTTCGGAGTTCAGATGTTCATTGACTGCAGCAAGGATATTCGTATACATGGTTAGCCACAGGATACCACCAAAAGGGCGTCAAGGCAACGGATGGGATATCGATCGATTTGGCTCACACATAATGGCGTCCGAGATAGCGGCGAAGAGGCCGGTACTTCTGATACAATGTTTTTGCTTATTGTCGCAATGAGGGCCAGTCAGTGTATCGATAAGTGAATTATCTTTCCAACGCACCTATTTTCAGCAATGGTGTGATAGAATAATTCAATAAAATCAACGGGAAAAATGGTCGGGGCGAAAGGATTTGAACCTTCGACCCCACGGTCCCGAACCGTGTGCGCTACCGGACTGCGCTACGCCCCGAACATGACATAATAGAAAGCAAGCCCTGCGCTTGTCAAGTAAGCCTCATAACAACGGTATAGCTGAAGGCATAAAAAGACATGGACATATCGAGCAGAGTCAACATAGTGAAGATCAGGGATGCTTCTGTAGAAGAGGTAGAGGATTTTGTTGCCGTTGAAAAAAAAGTGAGGATATCGGTAAACGGCAGACATGCTCTCAGCCTTTACTGCAGCCCGCAGATGATCAGGGAGTTTGTCGTCGGCGTAGTCTTCAATGAAGGCCTGATCTCGGGAGGATGGTGCGCAGAGAGGATATCGATCACCTACGGCGAGGAGATCAATGTAGATATACCGGCAAGCGGCACGATCGCTGAGGGTGAAAAGATTACCACATCAGGCTGCGCCGGCGGTATAAGCCTGAACAGGGCGCTCCCCTCAGAAAGGATATCAGACCCAGCGGTCTTTGATCTCCAGGATATCAGGGGACTGTACCATGAGTTTCAAAAAAGATCTGAAGGATACAAGGCAACAGGCGGAGTCCATAGTGCAGCTCTTGCCGACAGACAGCGCATGCTCTTTTTTGCTGAAGATATCGGCAGGCATAATGCCGTGGACAAGGTAATCGGGTATGCTCTTCTTGAAGATATCCCTTTCCCCGGAAAAATCATGCTTGCAAGCGGCAGACTCTCCTCGGAGATCGTTCTGAAGTGCGGACGCTGCGGAATTCGGGTTATCAGCAGCAGGGCAGCACCTACCAGCCTTTCCGTTGATATCGCTGAATCGTCCGGCCTAACCCTTATCGGGTTTGCACGCGGCGACAGAATGAATATCTACACGGGCAGGCAGAGAATAAGACTATAGATCGAAGAGCTTTTTTCTGAGAATCACAATCTCGAAACTGACTGCCGCCATGGCAACAAGATTATGTATGTACCCAAGCCCCGCATCGAGGACCGACCTGTTTCCGTTATCTACATAGAGCAGTCCGATAATCTTGTCTCTGATCGTAACCGGCATCATGCAACAGTCCTGAGGCGTTCCATTAAGCCGTTCAATGAGCAATTCGTTGCCGGGTATCTTCAGGAGAGGACCCCGATAGTATGTTTTCCTGCTGAGGACTTCTGAGAATATAGACTGCCCATCAGCAGGCACATTAAAATGGTCAACTTCAACACCACGTGCCTTCCATCCGGAGACTGCGTTGCCCTTAACGAGGAAAACCGCGGCCCTTGACGCAACAGGCTTCGTGTCGTTCAGGAGTATGCCTATGACCTCTTCCTTGTCCCGAACTGCAGCAAACTGCTCTTTAACCTTTACGATCTGCTGAGCTGCGTCCTCAGGTTTCTTGTCCTCCTGGGCATCCGCGCCGCCAAAAACACTGATGTAACGGAGATCCCTTTTGAGGTCGTAATACTTCTCAAGGCAGTAAAGAAGCCTCAGCTCTGTAATGACATAGGGGATAATATCAAGGCCAATAAGAAAACGGAGTTCGTCAACGGTAGACAGGGATCGCGGATCAAGCATTGCAGCATGCAGCCTGTTGCGGTCTTTCCTGAACGGCAGGATCTTGTATTTGTCGGCAAACTCAGCGGTGATGGTCGCTATTACCTCTGGGTCAATGGCATTCAGATCAGCCACCTTGACTGCAGGGACTTTGAAAAAGGAACTCAGGAAGGAAAGCATCTCATTTTCTTTGATAAAGCCGAGTTCAATGATGTTCGACCCGATCCGGCCGCCGAAGATGACCTGTCGTTCGAGAGCCTTTTTCAGCTGATCTCTGGTGATGATACTGTTCTTGATTAATGCTTCGCCGAGTTTCATCAGGACTATTGTATCACTTTATCCCGTATTTATATAAGCGGTGTCTGAATGACCTGAACGTGAGATTGAGAAGCTTGGCCGCATCGGTCTTGCTGCCATTGGATTTTGCCAACGCCTTAAGGAGATAGCCCTTTTCAATCTCCTCGATGATCTTTTCAAGATCAACGCCTTCCTCATCAAGATCAGGGACCCCCGATTCTTTGCGTGCTACCGTAAAAAATTCTTCGGGCAGGTCGTCAGGAAAGATCGTATTCCCTTCTGTCAGCAGGACAACCCGCTCGACCATGTTCTCAAGTTCGCGCACATTGCCCTTCCAGGGATACTTCATGAGAATGCGGAGCGCCTCAGAAGACAGCCTCTTTGCGCCTCCCGAAAATTTGCGGAAGAAATGATCCAGCAGAAGCGGGATATCCTCCGGCCGTTCCCTGAGCGGGGGCATTTGCAGAGGGATAACATTCAGTCGATAGAAGAGGTCCTCCCTGAAACTCCCTGCGGCTATCGCGTCTGACAGATTCCTGTTTGTTGCGGATATGACCCTGACATCGACGGTGATGTCAGCTACACCTCCTACTCTCCTGAATGTGCCATTTTCCAGGACACGCAACAGCTTTGGCTGCAGGGAGAGCGGCATTTCAGCTATTTCGTCAAGGAGGATCGTCCCCTGGTCCGCAATCTCGAAGAGCCCTTCCTTGTTCTGGACAGCCCCAGTGAATGAACCCTTTACGTGACCAAAGAGCTCTGTCTCAAGAAGTCCTTCCGGAAAAGTGGCGCAGTTAATGGTGACAAAATTCTTGTTCTTTCTTGTGCTCAGGTTATGCAGCGCTGCGGCAACCAACTCCTTGCCGCAGCCGCTTTCACCGGTAATCAGCACCGTAGAACTGCTCTGGGCAACTTTGGGAATGAGCCGGAAAAGTTCCTGCATCCGGGGGCTTTTGCCGATGATGTTCTCGATGCGATAGGTAGTCTGTACCTTCTCCCTGAGAACAGAGATTTCCTCGCTGAGCCTCTTCTTCTCAAAAGCCTTATTGATGATAAGGCGGATTTCATCGATCTTGAAAGGCTTATGGATATAGTCATACGCCCCCAGTTTCATTGCTTCGATCGTCGATTCAGTGGTGCCAAAAGCCGTGATCATGATTACGATACTGGTGGGCGATATTTCCTTCACTTTTTTGAGGACTTCAAAACCATCTGCCTTCGGCATCTTGATATCCGTGATCACGATATCGAAAATATCCTCCTGTATCCTCCTGATGCCATCCTGACCATCTGAGGCAGAAAGGATCTCATACCCCTCGTCCTCCAGAAGGATCTTCAGCACCTCGCGCATGCTCTTTTCGTCTTCGACTATGAGAATTCTGCCCTTATTTTCCATAGGTCCTCGGTAGTATAATCTCAAAGGTTGTCCCTGATCCAGGGTTGCTCCGCACCATAATATTCCCCTGATGCTCTTCCACGATCCTGTGGGCAATGGACAACCCAAGTCCGGTTCCCCGCTCTTTTGTCGTATGGAAGGGATAAAAGATCTTTTCAATATCATCCTTCGACATTCCCGGTCCTGTATCAGAAAATATAACCGCTACCCTGTCCCGGGTCTCTTTTGTGGAGACCGTAAGTTCCCCACCCTTTTCCATGGCCTCAAGTGCGTTGATGCCCAGGTTCCAGAAAACCTGTCTTATCTTCAGCGGATCCAGAGAAACCAGCAGTTCCCCTTCACACTCCTGCCGGACAATAATATCCCCCATGCTCTGTGCTCTGTTTCTAAGGAGCTCAAGCGTATCCCTCAGAAGCGAATTCAGGTCTACGGTCTGAATATCAAGCGGCTTGGGCCTTGAATAGGTGAGGAAATCCGTCACGATAGTGTTCAGTCTCTCTGTCTCGTTAATGGCAATGCCCATCAGCTTGTCCCGGTGCTTATCCGGAATCTTGCCTTCTCTGAGCATCTCGATGGATCCTCTAAGGGAAGCAAGAGGATTTCTGATCTCATGTGCAATATTCGCGGATAGTTCGCCGATTGCCGCCCATTTTTCCTTATTTTTCATTTCATTTTCAAGTTCTTTCAACGCAGTCAGATCCTGAAAAATGCCGATGAATCCCGTTTCCTTGCCGCTGATATCCCTCAGAATCGAAATATGTATCCCGATGATCTTCTTCTCGTGATTCTGTCTGGTCAAGATCCCGTCCTGTCGTCCTTCCCGGATCGGAATCTTCAAAAATGGCAGGGCATTCTCTATGGTGCTGCCGATAATCTCGTTTTTTGCCATGCCGGTAATCTGCTCTGCAGCCCTGTTGAAGATAAGCACCTTTCCCTCAATATCGGTAGTGACAAGGCCACTGGGCAAGCTCTCGATGACCTTCATATTGAAAAGTTCCAGGTCTCTGAGATGAGTGTCCTTCTCCGCCAGCTTCTCTACGGTCTCTTCGAGCCGTGACGAGAGATACCCCGCAAGATAGGCGGTTACATAAAACGATATCGTATGGATGAAAATATTATAGAGAAACTGTTTTTCGAGCACGCTGCCTTCATAGGGAATCGGGATCAGTCCGTAAAATTGCAGATCGAGCAGGGCTCCATACAGGATGCAGCTCATGCTTGCGATAATATACCCGGCCTTCTGATTCAGCACAATGCTTGAGGACATTACCGTAAGGATCAGGGTAAAGGAAAACCAGCTCTCAAGCCCACCGGTTATATAGATCAGCGCAATCTCGGCAAAGACATCGAGGACAAGCTGGATGTAGGCGAAGAGAATCATCTTTTTTACCCGCCGTATAAACAGGACATAGATGATTGTCAGTGCGTACAGGGAGATAATAAAAAAAGATATTGCGCGCGGGTTCGGGAAAAATTCTATTTTAAAGATGAAGGCTGAGCCAAGAAGCAGGCTGACAAACAAGGCCCTGAATACGATCAGGGCCTTGAGTCGTAGATGCAAGGCGGCATCTGCCATGCAGATTACTTAATGAGGGTGATTAGCTTGAATATGGGCAGATACATGGCAATAACAATAAATCCGACCGACCCTCCGAGGAAGACCATGAGCATCGGCTCCATCATAGCGGTCAGGTTTCCGACCGCAGCGTCAACTTCATCGTCATAAAAATCAGCTATCTTGTTAAGCATGGCGTCGAGTGCGCCGGTGGCCTCACCGACCGAGATCATATGTGTGACCATGGGCGGGAAAACCTTGGATTTCATAAGCGGCTCAGCAAGCGTCTTTCCTTCGGTAACGGCCTGCCTGACCTCCATGACTGCATACTCGATAATCTTGTTGCCCGCTGTTTTTGCCGTGATCTCAAGACCGTCCAGAATCGGGACACCGCTGCTGATCAAGGTTCCGAGCGTCCGGGTAAACTTGGCTACCGCGACCTTCCTGAGCAGAATACCGAAAATGGGCAGTTTTAGGAAGAGACGATCGGTCATGGCTGTCCCTTTTTCGGTCTTGCGGATCTGCTTAAACCCGACAACTGCCGCAGCGATCAGCATCGCGGTGATCACTCCTCCGATACCTGCAAGAAAACTGCTGATCTTCATAACCATCAGCGTAGGCAGCGGAAGTGTGCCGCCCATAGATGTAAACATCTTTGAAAAAGTCGGCACAACAAAGATCATGATGATCGCAATAACTGCAATCGCTATCGTCGAAACAACGATCGGATAGATCATCGCTCCCTTGACCTTCTTCTTCAGTTTCATCGCCTTTTCCATGTAGGCTGCAAGCCTGTTCAGTATGGTATCGAGAATACCTCCTGATTCACCAGCAGCCACCATATTCGCATACAGGTCAGTAAAGACCTTGGGATGCTTCCTGAGCGCATCAGCATAGGTAGCACCTCCTTCGACATCACTCTTGATAATCGAAAGGGCTTTCGCCAGCGACTTGCTCTCAACCTGCTGTGAAAGGATATCAAGGGCCTGAACAAGCGGCAGACCTGCATCTATCATAGTGGCAAACTGCCGGGTAAAAATAACGATGTCCTTGTCTTTGACCCCGCCGCCGAAACTGAGCCTGCTTGCGGCCTTTTCCTTTGGGCGGACCAGTGTAGCGGTAATACTCCTCTTTCTCAGCTGGGCAATCACCTCGTCCTTCGAGTTGGCGGCAATCTCACCGGTCTCTATCAATCCCTTGGTTGTCTTACCTGACCATTCAAATATCGTTGCCATGAACTATTACCTCCCACGCGCAGAGGGAGAAGAACTGAGCCTCTGCAACATCTGGATTATTTCTTCAGGTACCGGCGACCTGGCGATTGCATCTTCATATGCGATATGTCCCTTGGTATACAGCTCAATGAGCGACTGGTTCATCGTCTGCATTCCGAACTTGCCCTGACCTGTCTGCATCATGGAATAAATCTGGTGGATCTTGTCCTCACGGATCAGGTTTCTGATGGCAGCGTTCGGCACAAGCAGTTCGATGGCAAGCGCTCTCCCCTTGCCTGATTTTTTCGCAATCAACTGCTGAGACAATACACCTTCAAGAACAAAGGAGAGTTGAACGCGAATCTGCTCCTGCTGGTGCGGAGGGAAAACATCGATGATTCGGTTAATGGTCTGCACTGCCGAGTTGGTATGAAGCGTTGCGAGAGTCAGGTGACCGGTTTCAGAAACAGTCAGCGCTGCTTCGATCGTTTCAAGGTCTCTCATCTCACCGATAAGTACAACATCAGGGTCCTGCCTGAGAACATACCGGAGCGCTGCCTTGAACGAGGAAGTGTCCGCATGGACTTCTCTCTGGTTGATAAGACATTTTTTGTGCCCGTGCAGATATTCGATAGGATCTTCAACCGTGATGATATGATCATAACGTTCCGAGTTTATCCGGTCGACCATGGCGGCAAGAGTCGTCGACTTGCCGCTGCCCGTGGGCCCTGTGCAGAGAATAAGTCCACGCGGCCTTTTTACCAGGTCATTCACCACCTCAGGGAGCCCCAGGTCCTGAAAGGTTTTGATCTCAAAGGGAATGGTTCTGAACGCTCCGGCCACAGCACCCCTCTGCATAAAAATATTTCCTCTGAATCTGCTCAGCCCTTTCACGCCGAAAGAGAGATCAAGCTCGTTATTCTCTTCAAACTTGTGTTTCTGTGCATCCGTCAGGATGCTGTAGGACAGGGTTTTTGTCTCGACAGGCGTAAGCTGTGGATGATCAAGGGGAATAAGCTTACCATCGATCCTGAGTCTCGGGGGGCTTCCAGTCGTGATATGAAGGTCAGAGGCACCTTTCTCAATCATGACTTTCAGCAGATCATAAATTGTCGCCATTCACTTCTCCTTTAATCACCAAAGGTGACGCGTAACACTTCTTCGATAGTCGTTACGCCTTCTGCAATCTTTGTCATGCCGCTCATTCTTAAGGTCTTCATGCCAAGCCGCACTGCAGCCTTTTTGATCTCTGCAGAAGACGCCCCTTCAAGAATCAGTTCCTTGAGTTCATCCTTGATAAGCATCACCTCATAGAGAGCAACTCTGCCTTTGTACCCGGTATTGTTGCAGGTCGGGCACCCCTTGCCTTTATAGACCTTCAAACTCTTAGCTTCTTCCTCGGGATAACCGATCTTGGTCAGGGCCAGCATCGGGACAGGATCTTCCGCCTTGCAGCCGGAGCAGATCCTCCGAGCAAGCCTCTGGGCAACAATAAGGATAACCGCAGATGAAACAAGAAACGGCTCAATACCCATATTCAAAAGTCTGCTTATCGTGCCCGGAGCATCATTGGTATGAAGTGTGCTCAGCACGAGATGTCCTGTCAGAGCGGCTTTGACGCCGATTTCAGCAGTCTCGAAGTCCCGGATCTCACCGACCATGATTATATCCGGATCCTGCCGGAGGAATGACCTCAGGGCTGCAGCAAAGGTCAGCCCTATCTCCTCTTTCATCTGCACCTGGTTAATGCCCATGAAATTGTATTCGACCGGATCTTCAGCGGTCATGATATTCGTATCTGCTTTATTAAGGTGGTTCAATGCAGAATACAGTGTCGTAGTCTTACCACTTCCCGTAGGACCGGTTACCAGGATCATGCCATAGGGTTTATTGAGGGCCTCCATGAAATCGTCCATTGCAGAAACCTCAAAACCAAGCTTTGTCAGGTCGACCTGCAGATTGGCCTTGTCAAGGAGTCGGAGAACCGTCTTTTCGCCGAACAGACAGGGAAGAACCGATACGCGGAAGTCGATCTCACGCTTCTTGCCTAACTTGAGTTTGATTCGACCGTCCTGCGGAAGTCTGCGCTCTGCAATATCAAGCTTGGACATAATCTTGATTCTCGAAGTAAGCGCAGCCTTGATCTTCGTGGGAAGGTTCATGACCGTGTACATGACGCCGTCAACACGGTATCTCACTCTCAGGGAGTTCTCATACGGCTCGACATGGATATCGCTTGCGCCTGATTTAATAGCGTTAACGAAGATGCCATTGACCAGCTTTACAATCGGCGCTTCTACGTCCCTTACTACTTCTGAATCATCTCTTTCCTCAAGAACGTCGACACCATCCAGGGCGTTACCAACGATCGAATCAAAGTCTTCGACGCTCACTTGCGGGCCATCGTCCGTGCTTCCAAAATCGGCTCCCGCCGCCAGGTCAGAGTCGGTGAAGGTATAGTCTTTTGCCTGAAGAATAGCGTTCGTTGTTGCAGCCGACTTTTGCGATGAACCGGTAGTTGCAAGGACATTTTCGCCCTTGCCGAGATAGTAGGTCGTGATGCCATTAATAATTGCGCTCTCGCTCGAGACCACAACTTCAACATTATAGCCGGTCATAAACTTGACATCGTCTATCGCAAAAACATTAGAAGGATCAGCCATTGCGATGGTGAGCGTTGCTCCGACTCTTGCTACAGGCATGATCAGATACTTTTTTGCCATGTCAGCAGGAACAAGCTTGAGCACCGCGGAATCGATCTTGTAATCAGAAAGGTTTATCGCAGGGACACCATACTGCTTACTCAGAAATGCAACGAGTTTATCTTCTATAATAAAGCCAAGTTTTACCAGGTTGGTTCCAAGCCTTCCGCCTTCCCTCTTCTGGGCGTTAAGGGCCTGCTTCAACTGGTCCTCAGTAATAATGCTTGAGGCAATGAGAATTTGCCCGAGTTTGGCCGCCATATGATTAAAATATATGAAAATAGGGCTATTGTCAACAAACAAACTGTTAATAAAAATTACAATGTTTCTTGTTTATCTTCAAGTAGTTTCTAAGCCCTGAGACCTCCCATTTTTCTGTTCATCATCGAAAACGCCATAAGAAAATATCTTTTTCATGCTTACGTAAATATTTTCGCGTCAGCCGCCCTGTCACTGCCCTCCCCTTGGGCCTAAACAGCCTGCTATTAGTGACTAAATCACCCAATTGATTATAATAAGCCAATATCCATGAGCATCGACCATGATCATAAAATGCCGACAACTGAAGACCTTGAGCGCGCAGAAAGGCTCCATCAGGTGATTGAGGCTCTCTGCGAAGTCAACAAACGCTTCCCTGTGGTTGTAGAAGGGAAGAAGGACTTGCAGGCCCTGAGAAAGCTGGGTCTATCCGGAGATATCATACCGCTTCACCGGGGCAAAGGGCTTTATGATTTTTCAGAGGAATTAGCCGAGAGGTTCTCAAAAGTCGTATTGCTCCCTGATTGGGACACAAAGGGAGATAACCTGTTCAGGGTATTGAGAGAAAACCTGCCGGGACATTGGGAAGAATATGCAGCATTCAGAGAATTGCTCAGGATGATCTGCCAGAAGGACATTAAGGACGTGGAAAGTATACCGGCCCTGCTTCTGAGGCTGGAGGGAAGTAATTAGCAGTTGAAAAATCTCGGCAGGAAGGGGGAAGACCTTGCAGCAGCTCTCTGCAAAGAAAAGGGGTTGACCGTAATCGAAAAGAACTTTCGCACCCCTTTTGGGGAAATTGACCTCATTGCGAAGGACGGCAATATCATTGTATTTATTGAAGTAAAGACACGAACAGGCGATGCCTATGGTGCTCCATTCGAGGCAGTGACCAGTCGCAAACGGGCAAAAATCACAAAAGTCGCCATGAGCTACCTGAAAAGATTCAGAAAAGAAGTGCCTGCACGCTTCGACGTTATCAGCATTTCCATGAAGAACGGAAAGCCGGATCTTGAATATATTCAGGACGCCTTTGAGGTTTGAGCTGCCCGGCGGTTTGACTCAGAAGGAACAAATCTTATAAACTTATGGCACACTGATTACCCGCCATGCTGTTAATTAATCCATTGTGATTCAGTCCGGGTATATATTTTAATACTATTGAGAGGTTATGCACGCATGAATTCCGAAACTGCAAAAAACACTTCACCTGATTCGCCGGATACGAATATCCCCAATGCTCCCCGGGAAGAGAGCTTTGCCGAACTGCTCGCACAGAGCAGCAAGCAGTCTGTCAGATTCTCACCAGGCCAGAAGCTGAAGACCAAGATCGTCAGCATATCCGGCGACCTGGCCTTTATTGACCTCGCCGATAAAAGCGAAGGGGCCATCGATCTTATTGAGTTCAAAGACAAGGATGGCAATATACAGGCAAAGGCAGGAGATGTGATTGACGCTTTTTTCATATCCGTTGAGAGCGGCCTGCGGAAGTTCACGACCCTGGTGCACGGGTACTCAGCGGTAAGCCTCAAGAGTATCCGCGACGCCTTTGAAGCTGAAATACCTGTACAAGGTGAGATTAAGCGCGAAGTAAAAGGCGGCTTTGAAGTTCTTGTCGGCGATGTGAGATGCTTCTGCCCCTTTTCGCAGATTGACCTCAAGGGTGGCAGAGAAGGCGGTGTTTATCTTGGCCGCACATTTCCGTTCAAAGTCCTTGAGTTCGAAGAAAATGGCAGGAACATCATCCTTTCGCGCCGTGCAATTCTCGAAAAAGAAAAAACTGAGAAAATTGAAAAACTCAGGGAAACCCTCCAGGTCGGCGCAGAGGTGACCGGCACGGTCCGTTCAGTCATGAATTTCGGGGCCTTCGTTGACCTCGGCGGCATTGACGGCCTTATCCCTGCAAGTGAGCTGTCCTGGGCAAGGAACGAAAAGCCTTCGGATATTCTATCCCTTGGCCAACAGGTTACCGCAAAGGTTCTCTCTATTGACTGGGAAAAGAATAAGTTGAGCCTGAGCCTCAAGGCAATGGAAGCAGATCCCTGGACACAGATTGCAGATACCTATAAGGAAGGAAGCCGAATCAGCGGGAAGATCGTCCGCCTTGCTCCGTTTGGCGCTTTCGTAAACCTTGAGCCTGGCATTGACGGACTTATTCATATTTCAAACCTCGGAGCAGGAAGAAGGATCAACCATCCCCGGGAAGTGGTCGAGACCGGCCAGACTGTCGAGGTCTATGTCCTCGCAGTAGATAAAGAAAGCAGAAAGATCAGCCTTTCGATAAATCCCAAAGTAGAACCCCAGAAGATCGCACTTCCCGAGGTTGGCGAAACCCTTGAGGGCAGGGTTGAAAAGATCATGCCCTTTGGCATTTTCGTAAAGCTCAAGAGCGGCCTGACAGGGCTCGTTCCAAACAATGAGATGGCGACCTCCCAGGGTGCTGACCATAAGAAGATGTTTCCTGAAGGCTCTGAGATGAAGGTGACGGTCATCGAAGTTGATACGGACAGCAACAAGGTCAAGCTCAGCAGAAAGGCTGCCATGGATATGGTGGTGAAACAGGAATATCAGGAGTATCTTACCGAGTCTGGCCAGACGACCGGTTCTTCGTCCAGCTTTGGAACATTCGGCGACCTCCTCAAGGCAAAACTGGAAGGGAAAAAATAGCTTCTGTCACATTCATAGCTCATGGTTTTCGACCATGGGCTATGAACTCTTCACCCCTATCTCCAACATCTTCTTTTTTATTTCTTTTATTTTATCCCGGATAACTGCTGCGCGTTCGAAATCGAGTTTTTTGGCCGCTTCCTTCATCTCCGCATCCAGACGCTTAAGCGTTCCCTCGTCAACACCATATTCAGCCTCTTCCTCTGCAGCAATTGGTATATTCCAATAGTCTGCCTCATAGATAGAACCCGCAATGTCCTTGATACTGCTCTTTATCGTTTCAGGCGTGATACCCATTTCCCGGTTATGCGCCTCCTGCAGCGTACGCCTCCGGTTCGTTTCATCAAGAGCCTTTTTCATTGAGCCGGTAACCTTATCGGCATAAAATATTACCTCCCCGTTCACATTTCGGGCTGCCCTCCCTGTCGTCTGTATGAGCGAGCGCTCTGATCTGAGAAAGCCCTCCTTATCCGCATCGAGGATGGCCACCAGCGAAACCTCAGGCAGATCAAGCCCTTCCCTCAGCAGGTTCACACCCACGAGGACATCGAATTTACCCAGTCGCAGGTCTCTGATGATCTCCACCCGTTCGAGGGTATCAATATCTGAGTGCAGATACCTGGTCCTGATCCCGAGTTCCAGATAATAATCGGTCAGATCCTCTGCCATTTTTTTGGTGAGCGTCGTCACCAGTACCCGTTCATCTTTTTCCGCTCTTTTGCGAATCTCGCCCAACAGGTCCTGGACCTGACCCGAAACCGGACGAACAGAAGGCCTTGGGTCAAGGAGGCCTGTCGGCCGGATGATCTGTTCAATGATCCTGCTGCCCGAATGTTCCACCTCATACGGCGCGGGTGTTGCAGATACATAAATGGTCTGGCCGACCTTCTCTGCAAACTCATCGAACTTCAGAGGTCTGTTGTCAAGCGCCGATGGCAGCCTGAATCCGAAATCGATGAGCGTCTGCTTTCTCGACCGGTCCCCTTCGTACATGCCCCGGATCTGGGGCACGGTCGCATGTGATTCATCGATCACCATCAAAAAGTCCTCAGGGAAATAATGCATCAGCGTATAGGGCGGCGCACCGGCCGCTCTGCCGCTTAAATGACGCGAGTAGTTCTCTATGCCGTGGCAGTAATTGAACTCTTTCAGCATCTCCATGTCAAAACGCGTCCGTTCCTCGATCCTCCGCGCCTCGATGATCTTGCCCTGCTGCAGGAACCTTTCGACCTGCTCCTTCATCTCCTGTTCGATATTCTTCAGCGCAGTTTCGAGCCGGTCCCTCGGCGTAAGCCAATGGCTGTTGGGGAACAGGGCGATCTTGTCCATCTTCCGTATCCGGTTGCCGCTCAGCGGGTCTATCTCGCTGATGGCATCGAGCGTATCGCCGAAGAATTCGAGTCTAATTGCACGGTCCTGTGCAAAAGAAGGGTAAATCTCGACCACATCACCCCGCACTCTGAAACTGCCCCGCTTGAACTCGATATCTGTCCGCTTGTACTGGATCTCGACCAGCCTGTCAAGGACTGCGTCCCTTTCAGACTGCATATTCTCCTCAAGATAGAGGTGCATATCCATGTAATCCTGAGGAGAGCCTATGCCGTAGATGCAGGAGACCGACGCCACTACGATCACATCCCTTCTTTCGAGCACAGCGCGCGTTGCAGAGTGTCTCAGCCTGTCTATGTCGTCGTTGATGAGCGCGTCTTTTTCTATATAGGTATCAGTAGTTGGAAGGTATGCCTCGGGCTGGTAGTAGTCATAATAGCTCACAAAAAACTCGACCGCATTCTCCGGAAAAAGTTCCTTGAATTCGCCGTACAGCTGGGCAGCAAGCGTCTTGTTATGGGCCATGATAAGCGCAGGCCGCCCCAATTTTGCGATCACCTGCGCGATTGTAAAGGTCTTTCCCGAGCCGGTAACACCAAGCAGCACCTGATGCTTCCTGCCCTTGTTCACTCCCTCAGTGAGCCTTCTGATCGCCTGTGGCTGGTCCCCCCCGGGCTCAAACGGTGTCGAAATCCTGAATGGGGTCATCACCAGCTCTTCAGCAGGCGAAGTAACGTATCGGTGTCAGAAAGATCCTGAAAAACCATGTCTGCCGCTGTTTCGGATAGCGATCCGTATGAATAGGGACCGGTTGCAACGGCAATCGAACAGGCTCCATATGGCTTGGAGCAGTCCACATCCCTTGGGGTATCTCCAATGACAACGCATTTTCGGTAATCAATATCAAGTGATCTTTTCCTCCTCAGTTTTTCTACTGCAATCGGCAGAAGTCTGTTCCTGTCAGCATCATCGTCTCCGTACGCGCCTATCTGAAAGTATCTGGCCAGATCGAAAGCCTCCAGCTTTATCATGGCGCCTTCTTCGATATTACCGGTAAGGAGGCCGAGCACGAAATCTCCACTCTGTTCGATCCCGGCAAGTGCTTGCCTTATGCCGGCCTTTACGTGGCCTTCTGATGCATCAATAGTATTCCTGAGATGGGTTATATAGCTTTCGAAAAATGCGGGAACAGCTCCATTGGAACTCGCGACATTGTGCAGTTTTAATCCCTCTGTCAGTATCTGAAGGTCTGTCTTCCCGGCCATGCTTATGCTCCTGAAGGCATCGCCTACGGAGAAGATCTCTTCAAACGCCCGGTTCAGCGCCTTGACACCCGCCCCGCCTGAATCGATAAGCGTTCCGTCTATATCAAACAGTATGAATTTCATCTTTTACAATATCGCCTGCTCCTGCTACAAGTCAATTAGGTTCCTGGGTGGCAGAAAGAACCGGGCAAACTCAGGTATAATAGCGCTCAATTTAATAACATGAGGCAGGGTAACCTAATGAAGAAGAGACTTATTCAGCTTGTTTACGAAAAGGCTTTCAGATACAGCGAGGAGCCGACCTTCAAGCTTGTTTCGGGCAGCATGAGCAACTACTACTTCAACTGTAAAACCGTGGCGCTCCATCCCGAAGGCATGTATCTCATCGGCCAGATCATCTTCGATATGATCAAGGAATCCGGCATTAAAGGCATTGGCGGTCTTACCCTCGGCGCAGACCCCATTGCCAATGCGGTAGCATATACGTCTTATCTGAAGAAAAGTCCCATCGAGGCGTTTGTATGCCGCAAATCTGCCAAAGCCCACGGCACAATGCAGTGGATTGAAGGAAATATTGCAGCAGGAGATAAGGTTATTATCGTTGACGATGTAATCACGACAGGCAAATCTACGATCGAGGCAATCACCAAGGCAAAAGACGGCGGCCTCGATGTCGTGAAGGTCATTGCGCTTGTAGACAGGCAGGAGGGCGGCAAGGAAAATATCGAAGACCTCGGCTATAAGGTCGATACGGTCGTGACCAGAGATGAGGTGATGGAGCTTTACCGGGGATTGAAAAACGGGGAAACAAAAGGCAGCATCGGATAACCCGATGCTGCCGTAGTAATCAGATTTCTGATTCCTGATCCAGCATGGCCATCTTCTCTCTTTGTTCCTTGCAGTCAATGCAGAGCGTTGCTGTCGGAATAACACGCAGCCTCTTCTCGCTGATCTCTTCTCCGCAATCCTCGCAGATGCCATACGTGCCTTCATTGACCTTTCTCAGGCATTCTTCAACATCGTTTAAGAGCTGTCTTTGGGCACTCAACCTCTTGAGGTTGATATCCTCCGAGATCTCCACCGCAGCCCAATCTGCCTCGTCAATAGCCGTATCAACAAGCTGACGGTTTTCACCGCTTACATATTTTTGGATCTCCTGCTTTGCCTCTTTAAGTAATGCGTCGCGCTTGGCGATCAACATGCTCTTTAATCCCCGAAAACGCTCACTGGAAGGAGCAACAACGGCTGCACCCTTTTTGGGAACAGTCGATTTTGTCAATGTCGAATCTTTATTTTCAGGCTTTTGGGCAGCAGCCTTTTTCTGTGGCACAGTTTTCCCCCTTAACGGTATAGCGACATTTTTTTTTGCCTTGAGAGAAGAAGACTTTGCCACAGCGGCCTTCTTAGGGGCCACGTTCTTCTTTTTCAGGGACTTAGCAGGTGCAGAGACAGATACCTTTTTCCCTGAAGCCTTGAGTGTTTGAGGCTTTGCCTTGGCACTGACATCTGCCTTGGCCTTCACGGTTTTTTTTGCTGCTGATGCTGCCTGTTTCCTGGCTGGAGCCTTCTTTTTTGCAGCAGCCATCAGGCAGGCTCTTCTTTCTTTATTTCTTCTTTATATATCTCGATGATGCTTCTTACCTTGATCCCTACTGCCTGCAGAGCCTTCTGGACATCGGGGAGCTTTGCATCCTCAACTTTTACCATAAAATTGCTGTTCATGTCATACCTCCATTATCTCTTTTTCTTTATGTTCAAGCAGCTCATCAACCTTCTTGACATAGGAGTCTGTGATCTTCTGAACTTCATCGTGTTCTTTTTTTATCTCATCTTCACTGACATGTTTTTCCTTTTCGAGCTTTTTCAGGTCCTCATTGATGTCTCTTCTGATATTCCGGACAGCCACCTTGGCATCTTCAGCTTCTTTTTTGACAACCTTTACGAGCTGTTTTCTCCGCTCCTCCGTAAGGGCAGGGATATTGATCCTGATCAGTTTGCCATCATTCATGGGTGTAAGACCAAGGTCAGACTTCATAATAGCCTTTTCTATCTCCGGAATGATCTTCTGTTCCCACGGCTGGATCGAGATCTGTCTGCTGTCAGGAATACTGAGGCTGGCGACCTGCTGAATTGGCGTCGGCGTGCCATAGTAATCTACGGTGAGGCCGTCAAGAAGCGACAGGGATGCCCTTCCGGTTCTTACGGAAGCAAATTTCTTCTTGAGCGCCTCGATAGAGGTCTGCATCCGTTCATTTGTTTTTTTTCTTAATTCCTGGATCATTGTTCCCCCTTACGATCGTGCCTATCCGTTTTCCCTCAATAATCTTCCTGATATTGCCTTTGCCACTCAGGCTGAAGACCACGATAGGCAGGTTATTGTCCATACAGAGAGAGATGGCGGTGGAGTCCATGACACCGAGCCCCTTTTTGAGCACATCGAGGTAGGTGAGTTCAGTGAATTTTTTTGCCTTCGGGTTTTTTACCGGATCTGCAGAATAGACACCATCCACCTTGGTGCCTTTCATGATAATATCTGCATTGATCTCCATTGCCCGAAGGGCTGCTGCTGTGTCAGTCGTAAAGTAGGGATTGCCGGTGCCGGCGGCAAAGATGACTACCCGACCCTTTTCAAGATGACGGATCGCTTTGCGCCTGATGTAGGGCTCGCAGAGCTCCTGCATCTCAATTGCCGACTGGACACGTGTAGGCACCTTATGTTTTTCGAGAGCGTTCTGGAGTGCAAGGGCGTTGATGACGGTTGCGAGCATCCCCATATAATCTGCAGATGCCCGCTCCATGCCTTCGAGGCTTGCCTGAACGCCCCTGAATATATTGCCGCCGCCGATAACAACAGAGATACGCGGCATAATGTATCTCCCTAACAGCTCTTCGGTTCAGCCGGCTGTGTTTCGCCAAGCTGAAAACGGGTAAAGTTCGTAATGGTCGTGCCAGCGCCGATAACGTCCTTGACCTTCTTTTTGCCTTCCGGATCTTTCACAAATATCTGTTCCAGAAGACAGACATCGCCGTAATACTTCTCCAGCTTGCCGACGACGATCTTCTCGGTGATATCGGCAGGCTTGCCAGTCACCTGTGCCCGGTATATCGCCTTTTCCCGCTCGATAACATCCTGCGGGATCTGGTCCCTGGATATGAATGAGGGATTGGCGGCTGCAATATGCATTGCGACATCTTTTATCAGGGGCCGAAGCTCATCAGCATTTGCAGCAGAGTCTGCGGCAACCATAACACCGATCTTGTCCATATGGATGTAAGCGCCGACCAGTCCGTTGTCTGCCTGATAACGGACGAACCTCCTGATAACGATATTTTCGCCGAGCTTTGCGACCTTTTCGGTCACCAGGTCTTTGATCTTCTTTGTCTTTCCGGGATCATTCACAAAAACCTGCTCGAGCAGGCAGTTTTCCGGTTTTTCCGACGGAGACTCTTCTAAAGACACGGTGGTCGGCTTTGCAGCCGCAACCTGTTCCATCACGTTTTTCATCAGTTCCTGGAAATCATCGGTCCTTGCCACAAAGTCAGTCTCGCAGTTAATCTCTGCCATGACCCCGACCTTGTCTGCCTGGATAAAGGAACTGATCAGGCCCTGTGAAGCCGAGCGGGATGCCTTCTTTGCGGCGGAGGCAAGCCCTTTCTGCCTGAGAATGTCTATTGCTTTTTCGAAATCACCGCCGGCATCGGTGAGTGCCTTTTTGCACTCCATCATGCCTGCGCCGGTCTTTTCCCTGAGGTCTTTTACCGCTGCCGCTGAAATTTCTGTCATTCTGTTACCTCTGCAGCGGCTGCCTCTGCAACGCCTTCCTCGATCTTGGCCTTTTCTTCTTCCTGGGCCGTCTCCTTGTTCAGGATGGCCCTGCCTTCGAGCACTGCATCGGCGATCTTGGAGGCCATGAGCTTGATGGCGCGGATAGCGTCGTCATTGCCGGGGATAACATGATCAACTTCATCAGGGTCGCAGTTCGTATCAACAACCGCAACGATCGGGATCGAGAGCTTCTTTCCCTCCTGAATCGCAATCTTCTCTTTTTTGGGATCGATTATAAAGATAACGCCAGGAGTTCCTTTCATGTCCTTGATGCCTGAAAGGTTCTTGTCGAGCTTTATGCGCTCCTTTTCAAGCGCTGCTGCCTCTTTTTTGGTAAGAAGGCCGAGTGTGCCGTCCTCTTTCATAGTCTCGAGTTTCTTAAGCCGCTCGATGCTCTTCTTGATTGTGGTGAAATTGGTCAGCATACCGCCAAGCCATCTCTGGTTGACGCAATAGGAAGAGCAGCGCTTCGCCTCTTCCATAACTGCGTCCTGTGCCTGTTTCTTGGTGCCGACGAACAACACACTTGCACCCGTTGCTGCTGTCTCCCTGACAAAACGGTACGCATCTTCAAGACCTTTCAGTGTTTTCTGCAGGTCGATGATATAGATGCCATTTCTTTCTCCGAAGATGTATCTCTTCATCTTGGGATTCCAGCGCTTCACCTGATGACCAAAATGTACTCCGGCCTCAAGCAACTCTTTCATTGAAACTACCATTGGTACTCCTCCTTGGGTTTTTCCTCCGCCTGTTCTGCCTACCCTTTCGGGACCAGGGGCAGAAACGGTAGCCGGCGTGCGATTTTCCCGGCCTGTAAAACAGGCAATCGGGTTAGAAACTCTACCATAGGGAACCCTTTTTTATCAAGGTGTCTGATATGATAATGAGAAGAATAACAGGTTGAGGATGAGATTGATAAACAAGAAAAGAACCGATATCGGGATCATTGTCTCGGTTTCTGCAGAGGCAGGCATGCTTTGCAGGGATCTGAGGGGAAAAACAGGGGTTACGGGCCATTATTTTAAGGGCAGCCTGTCCGGGAAGCGTATCGTTTTAATGATTTCCGGCATGGGCAAGGTGAATGCTGCCCATGCCGCCACGAGTCTTATCCATGAATTTTCACCTGCAGTGGTCATGAATATCGGTATTGGCGGTGCATATCCTTCATCAGGCATGAAAACCGGGGATGTGGCAATCGCAGAAAAAGAGATCTACGGAGACGAGGGAGTCCTGCTGAAGGACGGGTTTCACGGCATAGATCTTATCGGCATACCGCTCGTTAAAAAGGGCAGGAAAAACTATTTCAACGAGTTCCTCATTGATCGAAAACTCGCAATTAAGGCTGTTAAGGCTGCCCAACTCATCACTCATCACTCATCACGAATTACGGTCAAAAAAGGGACTTTTTTGACGCTCTCCACCTGCACCGGCACAAAGAAGAGGGCACTGGAACTTGAGCGTCGTTTCAGCGCTATTTGTGAGAATATGGAAGGAGCTGCCATTGCCCATATCTGCACGCTTTATGACGTTCCGATGATCGAGATGCGCGGCATCAGCAACATGGCCGGCGTTAGGGACAGGGCAGCATGGCATGTGCCGCTTGCTGCAGAGAACTGCCAGAAGGCAGCGCTCGAATACATCAAAACGCTCTGACATGAAAAGCACGCTTTCTCTCGGCTATTCGCCCTGCCCCAATGACACGTTCATCTTCTATGCCCTGGTGCATGGGAAGATCGATACGGAGGGCATTGCGTACAAGGAGGTCCTTGAAGATGTCGAGACCCTCAACCAGATGGCGCAGCAGGATAAGCTCGACATCACGAAGGTATCCTTTCATGCCTTTGGTTTTCTCAGAGACAGATACTGCCTGCTCAGATCGGGTGGTGCACTTGGCAAGGGGTGCGGCCCGCTTGTTGTGGCGCAGGATGAGTGTTCCATGCAGGACCTCAGGGGAAAGACCATAGCGATCCCCGGAGAACTGACCACTGCCTTTCTGCTCCTGCAGGTCTTTGATCCTGAACTGAAGAAAAAGATCAAGGTTATGCCCTTTCATCAGATTATCGACGCGGTCAAAAACGGGGAGGCAGACGCAGGTCTCATTATCCACGAGAGCCGCTTTACCTATCAGCAGGCAGGATTAAAACAGCTTATGGATCTCGGTGCGTGGTGGGAGCAGGAGACAGGGCTTCCTATTCCGCTGGGCTGCATTATCGCCAAACGAGAACTCGGCAAAGAGCGGGTGCAGAAGATCGAAGCGTTGATCCGCAAAAGCCTGGAATATGCCTTCAGCCATAGCGAAGAAGCAAAGACCTATATCAAGCGCCATGCGCAGGAGCTTGACGATACTGTTATCGAGCAGCATATCAGGCTCTATGTGAATGAGTATTCCCTCGATATCAAAGACGAGGGTCTGTATGCAGTGGAAGAGCTTTTCAGAAGGGCGGCTGAGCAGGACATAATCCCGAAATCCTCCCTACCTCTTTTTCCGGCAGAATGAAAAAGTATCTTCTCCACAGAGAACCTCACCAGTTTTCGGTTGACTATGCCAGAGACCTTAACCCGGAGCAGTCGGCAGCAGTGATGCATGGCGAAGGCCCTGCGCTGGTGCTCGCAGGGGCAGGCACCGGCAAGACGCGGGTCGTAACGTACCGGGTTGCACGCCTGATCGAAACAGGGACCCCTGCAGAGAATATCCTGCTCCTTACCTTCACGAACAAGGCAGCACGGGAGATGCTCAGAAGGGTTGAACTCCTGATCGGCATGAACATCTCAGGCCTTTTCGGCGGCACGTTCCACCATATCGCAAACCTGCTTCTCAGGCAGCACTGCATGCTGATCGGGTACAGGCAGGGCTTCTCGATCCTTGACCGTGAGGATTCAAAGGAGCTCTTTGACGCCTGCATTGCAGATGTGTATAAGAAGGAGACCATCCTCCCCAAGGGAAGTGTGCTGGCTGAGATATGCAGCCTCTCGAGAAACACTGCCATACCGGTCGAGGATGTTGTGCTTCAGCGTTTTTCGCATTTCTCCCATCTGCTGGAAGAGATCATGAGGATCGCGGAGCTCTATGACAAAAAGAAGGTGCAGCTGAACCTCCTCGATTTTGACGATCTGCTCCATGGCTGGCAGAGGCTTTTTCTGGAGCATCCGAAGATCCGGGAATACTATTCGATAAAATTCAGGCATGTACTGGTTGACGAATATCAGGACACGAACCGGCTTCAGTCCGAGATCATAGACCTCACGACCGGCCGTGCGGAGAACCTTATGGTTGTCGGCGATGACGCCCAGTCGATCTATTCTTTCCGGGGCGCGGATTTTGAGAATATCCTGAAGTTCCCTGAACGGCATGCAGCAACAGCGGTGTACAAGCTCACCACGAACTACCGCTCCACCCCCCAGGTGCTGCACCTTGCCAACAGCAGCATTGTCCATAACCGCAGGCAGTTCCGCAAGGACCTCCATGCAGTCTCTGCACCGGGCGAGCTTCCGTACATGGTTGCTCTCAAGGATGTATTTGAGCAGGCGGAATTTGTGGCGTCAGTCGTGATCGACCTGAATGCTGACGGACGGTCATTTAGTGAGATCGCCGTGCTCTATCGTTCCCATTACCAGTCCATGGAGCTCCAGATGGAGCTGCAGCGCAAGGGCATCCCATTTGACGTAAGGTCAGGTCTTACATTTTTCGAGCAGGCCCATATCAAGGACACGCTTTCGTTCCTGAAGATCATTGCCAATCCCCACGATGAGATCAGCTGGAAGCGGGTGCTGAAACTCATTCCCGGCATCGGCAATATCACCGCCGCAAAGATCTGGAATTTCATTCAGCAGCAGGAGAAGCCCGTTGAGGCAGTGTTCGATGCGTATACGCTGGCGCCGAAAAAAGCGGCCAATGCCTTCAATAATTTCCTTGAGATGCTGAGTGTGCTGAAGCATGAGCGGTATCTGGGCATGCCGTCTGCAGCGATCGATTATGTGATGCAGCACGGGTATGAGGACTATCTCCATGCGACCTATCCCAATGCAGACATGCGGGTTGACGATGTCATGCAGATGATGAAATTTGCACAGCGGTATGACCTGCTCGAGACCTTTCTGAGCGAGATGACGCTCCAGGGGCTTGCCGACGCGGCCGAAGGACCAGAAGCATCAGAAGGCAAGGTCATCCTTTCGTCCGTGCATCAGGCAAAGGGGTTAGAGTGGAACACGGTCTTCCTGATCGGCCTGAATGATGGGAAGTTCCCGTCCGCCAAATCGCTCAAAAACGAAGACGAGGAAGAAGAACGCAGGCTCTTTTACGTTGGCGTGACAAGGGCCAAGGAATCCCTGTATCTCTGCTATCCGGTAGTTGCTGATGACTGGCAGACCATGGGTATCGCCCAGCAGTCCCGGTTTCTGAAAGAGCTGCCTTCAGA
The DNA here is from genome assembly GCA_016235245.1 of Nitrospirota bacterium. Taxonomy (NCBI): domain Bacteria; kingdom Pseudomonadati; phylum Nitrospirota; species Nitrospirota bacterium. Next base: position 54,943 of record JACRLO010000001.1, read on the forward strand.
TTGCTTTGAGGAGATGGCGGTCGAAGATGTATAATATAAAACTATGACGTTTACCGAAGCGATCAGGACAGGATTTCATATCATCAACAGACGGATGCAGCTCGTCGGCGTGCAGGCTGTGCTGATGATCATAAACTGCTTCAGCTTTTTTGTTGTCGTTGGCATCCCGCTCGGTATTGCCTTTGTGATATTCGGTCTTGACCTTACCGGACTTACCCAGGCAAAAGACATCTTCAATATGTTCTCGAGCCCTTCTGATTTTATTGCAAAGTATCTCTGGCTGGTGTTGATGGTAGTGACCAGCATCCTCCTCTATTTTGTGTTTGTTACTACACTGGGGCTTTATGTATTCAGCGGATCAGCAGCCATTGTGGGAAGAAGTATCCTCGAACCGACAGTACCGTTTTCGATGAAACGATTCTTTTCGGAGGCGAGACAGTTTTTCTTTCCCCTCATGTGGTACACCTGCCTGATAAGCCTGATTTTTCTGGCTATTGCCTTCATGCTTGGCCTCTTCGGCGGCGGCATTGCAGCCGTTGTCTCTGCGGCAAGAAGTCAGGATTCAACCCTTGCCCTTTTCCTCGGCATCTTTTTCTCGCTTGTACTTGCGCTGGCAGCGATCAGCCTTCTCCTTGCCATTCTCGCAATAACGGTCTATGGCATTGCAGTGCTTTTCTTCAAGCGCGAGGGGTCATGGAAGTCCTTTAAGGACGCCTGCATATTTCTCTGGAAACGGCAGAATGCCTTCTGGCTCTATACGCTGCTGTTCCTCGGTTATATTATCGTAAGTTTTTTTGCAATGCTGATCAGCTATCCCTTTCATCTGATCCCTATCATCGGCACAATTGTATCGTTCCCGCTTCAGCTTATCTCTTATATGGTGCAGGGCTATCTCGGTCTTGTTGTGATTGCGGTTGTCTTTACCTATTACTATGAACTTGAGATAAAGAAACCGGAGACGGCTGAACCAGCAACTGACTTGTCACCTGATTCGGCGGCTGATCTGGCACCTACAGCCGAAAGTTCCACGAGGCCTGTAGATACTTCTGCTGCTCAAGCCCCAGCGCAAGCTGATGTTCAGCCGGGTCAGGATGTGAAGCTGGAAGGCTGACCCCGAAGGTCTCTTCAAAGGCATCGGCAATTGCGTTTCTGAATTGCTGATCGTCAAAGTCCGGAAGGGTCTCTTTCAGGCCATTCATCGCGTTTTCAGCCTGTAAGGCCTTTCTTCCAAAAACGTGAGCGATCTCTTTTTTGTCAGAGGTATACGGAATTGACCCCTGCTGGAGGAGCCCGTCCTGCCAGCGTTTCTGGGCAGCCCCGACGATCTTCTGCGTATTCAGGAGGATTTCTCCATACGAGCTTGACTCGAAACAGAGGGGGCTTCCGGTCAGGACCCTGCCCTGTTCCCGTTGCATCTTTGATTCGACACAAACGCCGATCTTCTGAAAGGCAAGATTGAAGGCACAGCTTATTCTGCGATAGCTTTGCATAAGACCTTCTGAAAAAGGTTCCCTGTCTGTGCGGACAGAGAAGCTGTACGTCAGCTCATCACCATGAAGAATAGCCCTGCCTCCTGTCGGTCTTCGTACCAACGGGATTCTGTTCTGTCTGCAGTAAGCAAGATCAAGGTCGGCTGTTTTCTGAAAACAGCCGATGCTTACGGAGGGGTTGTCCCAGCTATAGAACCGGAGCGTCGGAAGTGCTTCGCGGTTTCGGACCGACATGGCAATTGCCTCGTCCAGTGCCATATTATAGGAGGCACTGCCGGGCCCTGAATTGATCAGCCGCCATTCATGAGACATGCGTTCGGATTGCCCGGGAAGCAGCGGCTACTTTTTCTCCAGGATAATCTTGTGACGGAGAAGGGAGACTTCTTTTATCTCGCCTTCAAAGATTTTCTGCTCGCCAAAGAGGTTCTTCATAAAGATCTTCCCGTCTTCCGGTTTCATAAGATCGACATTCTCAAGATAGAGTTCCTCCTTGCCGTCTTTATAGATATAGGCATTTGCTTCACACATGGCAGCTCTCCTTTATCTGTGAGATTACATGTTCAATAAGATGGGGCAGAGGTTCCCGGCCACCGCCTGCTATCTCGACCCCCTCCTGGTTCAGGGGAAGCAGGAGTTTCCGGGCAGCAGATGCAACAACAGCGGTTGCCATCCTGTCGGTCACCTCGCCCAGCATGGCATTGGGCAGGGCAATGCTCAGAGGGCCGATGATCATATCCACCTTGTCAGAGTTCCAGATGATTGCGTTTTCACCGGTCGCACCCTTGTTCGCCCGCGATTTCATCATGGCTGTTGTCGCAGCGGCGTTGGTGCCGAGCGCGATCACCTCGACCCTGTCTGAAAATTCCTCCTTCAGGCGCTTCACCACAAGGCTTCCGATACCGCCTCCCTGTCCGTCTATAACTGCAATCCTGAGCATGATTGAAGTATAAGAAATGGGGCACTGTCTGTCAAAGAAATTATCTCAAGGGTCATAACAGAGAAGGCTTATATGTTGTTATTTAACTTGTTTGGGATATAATAAACAGGCTTATATTTTGAATCCTTGTCACATATTCTTTTACTATCAATGAGGGGGTTGGCTATCAAGAAATTACCGGATAAAAAAGGCTATTTCGGCGCTTATGGCGGCAGGTTCGTACCGGAGACCCTCATGCCTGCGCTGCAGGAACTCGAAGCTGCGTATGCTGCCTCAAAAAAGGACCGCGAGTTCCATGATGAACTCAGACTGCTCCAGCAGACCTATATCGGTAGACCGACGCCGCTTTACTTCGCAAAACGACTTACCGCTGATCTTGGCGGGGCAAAAATATATCTGAAGCGTGAAGACCTCGCCCATACCGGCGCCCATAAGATCAATAACGCGATTGGCCAGGCGTTGCTTGCAAAGAAGATGGGCAAGCAGAGATTGATCGCAGAGACAGGCGCAGGACAGCATGGCGTTGCCACAGCAACAGGAGCGGCACTGGTCGGACTTGCGTGCGAGATTTATATGGGTTCTGACGATGTGGCCCGTCAGTCGCTGAATGTCTTCAGGATGAGACTCCTCGGCGCAACCGTGCATGAGGTCACGCTTGGGTCAAGGACATTGAAAGATGCGATCAACGAAGGACTGAGAGACTGGACGACGAATGTCCGGACAACCCATTATGTGATGGGCACCGTATTCGGACCTCATCCGTTTCCCGTGATGGTTCGGGACTTTCAGTCTGTCATCGGCAGAGAGGCAAGGAAGCAGATCCTTGCCGCAGAAGGGAAATTGCCTGATTATCTCATTGCCTGTGTCGGCGGCGGCAGCAATGCCATGGGCCTGTTTCATGAGTTCATGGATGATGAGGTGAAGATGGTCGGCGTAGAGGCGGGCGGCAGGGGTATTGCCATGGGTGAGCATGCAGCGCGTTTTGCCGGCGGTTCGATCGGCGTATTGCAGGGGACAAAGAGTTACCTGCTTCAGGATGATAACGGCAACGTGTTAGGCACGCACTCAGTATCAGCAGGCCTTGACTATGCAGCGGTCGGGCCGGAGCACGCTTTCCTTAAGGACTCAGGCAGGGTTCAATATGCATTCGCCACGGATGACGAAGCGCTTGCGGCCTTTGACAGACTCTCCATGACCGAGGGCATTATTCCCGCACTCGAATCGTCCCATGCCCTTGCAGAGGCAATGATGCTTGCACCGAAGCTCTCGAAGGACGAGATCATCGTCGTGAACCTTTCAGGCAGAGGTGACAAGGATGTGCAGCATGTCGCGCGCATCAAGGGGGTGCAGCTATGAAATCCCGCATCAGCAGAAAATTTGAGCTGCTCAGAAAAGAAAACCGGAAGGCGTTTATCGCCTATATCATGGCCGGAGATCCAGGTATTCAAAGGACAAAGGAGATGGTCAGGATTCTCGAGGACTGCGGCGTTGATATTATCGAACTGGGTGTGCCCTTTTCCGATCCGCTTGCAGACGGCCCTACCATACAGGCTGCGGCACAGAGAGCGCTTGAGGCCGGCACGACATTGCATACGGTCATAGATCTTGTCGCGGAGCTGCGAAAGACGACCCAGATACCGATTATCCTGATGACGTATTACAATCCCATCTTCAAATATGGTGAAGAACAGTTTGTCGAAGATGCATCTTCCGCCGGGGTTGACGGCATTATTGTCCCGGATCTGCCGCCTGATGAGGCAGAGGGGATGATGAAACTCGCGAAGAAAAGACCCTTTGATCTGATCTTTCTCCTGGCGCCCACCTCCACAGATGACCGGATCGCAAAAGTCGGTCAGGCTTCACGGGGATTTATCTATTATGTATCGATTACGGGCATCACCGGCTCAAAGCTTTCTCTTGATCCTGCAATCGAATCCCACATGAACCGTATCAGGTCTGCCAGCGATACTCCTGTCGCAGTCGGCTTCGGTATCGCGACACCCGATGAGGCTTCTCTGGTCGCCCGGTTCGCTGACGGCGTGATTATTGGCAGCGCAATCGTCAAGAGAATCAATGAGTCTGACGAGACATTGAAAAAATACCTGCTTTCCCTGCGCGAAAGTATTTAAATGGGCGACCTTTTAACCTTTACCCTGCAGAGAAAACTCCAGCAGACCAAGACGCTCATGGAGCTTTCTGCTCTGGTAAATTCAACCCTTGACACGCGCGAGATCAGAAAGCGGGCTATCGAGGCTGCTACCTGTCTCGTAAATGCAGAGACCGGCAGCCTGCTTCTTGTTGACCGGGATACCGGCGAGCTGTTTTTTGAGGTAGCGCTCGGCGATAAGGGAAATGCGTTGAAGGAGATTCGGCTGGCAAAGGGACAGGGAATTGCGGGATGGGTTGCCGAAACGAGTGAGAGCATAATAATTCATGATGTCGCATCAGATCCCAGGTTTTTCGGCGGCGCTGATATCAAAAGTACGTTCAGGACAAAGAATATGATTTGTGTTCCGGTCAAGACAAAAAACAGGGTTCTTGGCGTGCTTCAGGCCATAAATAATAAGGAAGATGCGTTCGATGACGAGGACAAGGAAGTTTTGTCTGCACTCGCAAACCAGGTTGCCACTGCAATCGAAAACGCAAACCTCTATGAGGAACTGAAAGAGACCTTTTACGAAACAGCGCAGGCCCTTGCCGAAACGATCGAGATGCGGGACCCGTATACCGGAGGCCATACCAGAAGGGTGATGCATTTCAGCCTTGCAATCGGCAGGGCAATGGAGCTGTCCGAGCAGGATATGGAGCGTCTTAGGCTGGCAGCTATTCTGCATGATATCGGAAAGATCGGAATACGCGACAATATTCTTCTGAAAAACGGCCGACTGGATCCTGAAGAGTTACAAACGATGAATGAACATGCCGCGTTGGGAGCAAAGGCGCTCAGCCGCGTGAAACAGATGAAGGATATTATCCCCGGCGTAAGGGGACATCACGAAAAATTCGACGGCACCGGATATCCGGACAGACTAAAAGGTCTGGACATTGATATCATCGCGCGGATTATTGCCGTTGCTGACACGTATGACGCCATGACAACGGACCGTCCCTACCGTAAGGCGCTAGATAGTCAGACCGCCGTTGAGGAATTAAAAAAATTTTCCGGAAAGCAGTTCGATGGCGCTGTGGTGGATCAGTTTGTATGGGTGCTTCCGGAACTGGGAGAATATAGATGAACATTAAGGTATTGGGAAGTTCAGGGGCAGAACTGCCGGGATACAACTCTTCTGCCTTTCTTGTAGACGGCAAGGTGCTTCTTGATGCAGGGACGATCGGGACTTCGCTCAGGGAGTCCAAGCAGTGGGAACTGAAAGATATCCTGATTACACATGCCCATCTTGACCACATCAAGGCCATCCCTTTTCTCGCCGATAATATTGTTATCAAGCAGAAGAAGCACAGTGTGACGCTTTTTGGCACAAAAGAGACGCTCAAAACCTTGCGTGATCATCTGCTGAACGATAAACTCTGGCCGGATTTTACGAAAATATCTGCATCTATTGCTCCCGTTCTGAAGATGAAAATCATCGTCCCGGGAAGGCCTTTCATCGTTAATGGATATACCGTGACCGCGTATCCGGTCAGTCACACGGTTCCGGCCGTCGGATATATCGTGAGGGACAGTTCTGGACGGACGCTGCTGTACACCGGAGACACTGGTCCAACACAGAAGATATGGGCTTCATCAGACCGTATTAATACCATGATCATTGAGGTGTCGTTCCCCAACAACATGGAAGAACTGGCAGTAAAAACAGGTCATCTCACACCCCACCTCCTTGGGGTCGAAACGGGCAAGATGAAGCATCTGCCGGATAAGATACTGATCACACATATTAAGCCCCAATACATGGCGAAGATCAGGAAGGAACTGCAGGCCATCAGGAAAAAGACACGGATTGTCATACAGATAATCAAAGATGGCCGCATATATAAGGTATAATATTCACCGCCGTATGATCTTAATGACGGCACATAAGGAACGCAGAGACAATGGCATGGTTTAAGAAAAGCAAGGAAGTTATAAAGTCCGAAAAAAAGATCAAGATCCCTGAGGGCTTGTGGGTGAAGTGCGACAGCTGCAGGGAGATCATCTATAAGAAGGAAATAGACAAGAACCTCAGGATCTGCCCCAAGTGCAATTATCATTTCAGGATCAGCGCTAAGGACCGCATTCAGCTGCTTGTCGATGAAGGAAGCTTCACCGAGATCGATACGGGTTTGTCATCCAAAGATCCGCTCAATTTCAAAGACAAGATATCCTACAAGGACCGTCTTGCGGAAAACAGGGGAAAGAGCGAACTCGAAGAGGCGGCCATATCAGGAGAGGCGACTATTGAGGGTATCCCTGTAGTCCTCGTGATGATGGACTTTTCGTTCATGGGCGGCAGTATGGGGTCAGTCGTTGGGGAGAAGGTGGTGCGTGCGGCAGAGGCAGCCCTTGAGGCAAAGAAGCCTCTTGTCACGGTAGCGTCCTCCGGCGGCGCGCGCATGCAGGAAGGCATTTTTTCTCTCATGCAGATGGCCAGGGTCTCTGCAGCCATTGCCCGGCTGAACGACAACGGATGCCTCTACATATCGGTATTGGCTGATCCGACGTTTGGGGGAGTTACGGCAAGTTTCGCCATGCTTGGAGATGTTATCATTGCTGAACCGAGGAGCCTGATAGGATTTGCCGGCCCGAGAGTCATTGAACAGACGATCAAACAGCAGCTGCCTGAAGATTTCCAAAGGGCAGAGTTTCTCCTGGATCATGGCATGATAGACATGGTCGTTGACCGGAAGAATCTGAAAAAAACCATTGGCCAAATTATAGGGATTCTTTCATGAGCTATGAGGGCACGATAGCCTATCTCTACAGCCTTCAGAAATACGGCATAAAGTTCGGTCTGGATAATATCAGGCGACTCATGGCAGCGTTTGACAATCCCCAGGACTCATTCTATTCGATCCATGTAGCGGGGACCAACGGAAAAGGTTCAACCTCTGCGATGATCGAATCCCTGCTGAGAACGTCAGGAGTTACGACCGGACTGTTTACGTCTCCTCATCTCGTGAGCTTTACCGAGAGGATACGGGTCAACGGCAGGGAGATATCCGAGGCCGAAGTAGTAAGTCTCGCCGGGGAAGTGCGAAGGGTTGCCGAAACAATCCCCGGGTTTTTGCCGACATTTTTCGAAGTGACTGCCGCTATGGCATTTCTGTATTTCAGAAAGATGCACGTTGCATGGGCAGTTGTTGAAGTTGGCATGGGCGGCAGGCTTGATGCAACGAACATCCTTACGCCCGAGGCATCCGTTATTACGGCTATCGATATTGACCACGGCGATTTTTTGGGCTCCACACTCGGGGAGATCGCGGGAGAAAAAGCGGGCATCATCAAGCAGGGCGTTCCCGTGATCAGCGCCTTGCAGCGTCCCGAGGCTGCCGAAACGCTGAAACACGCGGCAGATAAGTGCAATGCGCAACTGATTACATACGGGAAGGATTTTTCGGCTGAGATTACTGCTGATGAACTTGTCGGTATCAGGATTAATTATCGCGGAGACAGGGAATACCGCGATCTTTCACTGCAGATTGCCGGAAGACATCAGGCACTGAATGCTGCCCTGGCGGTAAGGACCATGGAAGAGGTCGTTAAGACGCATCCGGATATGCACTGCGACATCAGGCAGGGGCTGGCAGACACCCGCTGGCCTGGAAGACTTGAGTTTGTGAAGGACCATCCGCCGATACTTATCGATGGCGCGCATAATCCCCACGCTGCAGCGGTGCTTGCAGAATACCTCAGGAAGGCGCTTGGGCTGTATAGCAGAATAATCCTGATCATGGGTATCATGAACGACAAGGACAGAAAAGGGATCATGACACCTCTGCTGCCTCTTGCCTCAGAAATCATATTCACCGCTGCCGGCTATGGCAGGGCAGCATCTCCTGAAACACTTGCGGCTGAAGCCCGCGGCCTCGGATACCTCGCGCATACCGCCCTGACCGTGGCAGATGCGCTGAATCTGGCGGAACGGCTCGCTCTGCAGGGCGATCTTATTGTCGTGACCGGTTCGTTCTACACAATCGGAGAGGTGAAAGAGGCGCTCGGCCCCAAAGGCGTACTTGCCAGGCTGAGAGAATGATAAAGACCGTGAGGGGTCATCATTGATCAGCGGAGCGGCAAAAAAAATCCTCGTTGCTGCGGCTTTTTGCCTTTTCAGTTTCTGCCAATCACATTTCATTGACCGCTGCCACGCTGCAGATACGCATACCGAAATCACCTGCGATACGCTTGAGTATTTCTCTGAAACGAAAAAATATATCGCTGCGGGCACGGTAAAAGTCACTCAGAATGACACAACGGTCGAGGCTGATACAATGGTCTATTTTGAAGAGACCGGCGATGTAACAGCCTCTGGGAATGTGCGGTATGACGATCTGCAGGCCTTCTTTACCGCAAAGAAGGCTGAGATGAACATGGAGAAGAAGACCGGCAGACTTTTTGATGCTGACATCCTCTTCAAAAGCGATAACTATCATCTCAGCGGCAGAGAGATCGAGAGAAAAGCGGAAAACGAGTTCTACAGCAGGGACGACATAAATGTGACAACCTGTGACGGACCTGTGGCTGCATGGTGTTTTCGCGGCAGAGAGATGAACCTGGTTATCGGCGATCAGATTACTGCCCGGGACGTATCATTCCGCGTCAGGGATTTTCCTCTGTTCTATTCCCCCCGGCTTTGGGCTCCGATAAGCAATGACAGGAAAACCGGTTTTTTGATGCCTACGCTCAGCAGCGGCAGTTCGCACGGACCGGGCCTCAATATCCCCTTATACTGGGCGATTGCAGAAAACAGGGATGCAACGTTTCAGCTCGATGCCTATGCGCGGCAGGGGATCGGCACCGGCATGGAATACCGCTATATCGAACCGGGTGGTCTTCAGAGTGCATGGCGGCTGTACCATATCCGCGACCATCAGCTGCATACTGATTTTACGGAGTTCAAGGCACTGCATGATGACCGGTCTTCGGGCGGCATAGGGCTGTTTCTGAATGCCAATTTCGTAAACGAGAAGGATTATTACCGGGAGATCACTTCTCAGAAGGTTTTTTACCGCGAAATCAGTCCGAACAATGAGAAAAATATACAGCGGTTTCTCGAAACTACGGCAGAGGTCAATATCCCCTTTGACAACGCACGCGCCTATTTCCTTGCGCAGTACTGGGTCGATCTCAACTACGCTACCGGCGACATCCCGCAGAAACTCCCCGAGATAGGCGTGGTCATGAATTACAGGCGTTTTGGAAATTTCCTCGTTTCGGCAGAGGCGTCTGCAGCAAACTTCTGGAGGAAAAACGGTATCTCGGCGCACAGACTTGATCTATATCCAACCGTGCTTCATGTTGTCGGCAGCGATGTGGTTCTGTCCCAGTTCGTTGCTGTAAGAGGAAGTGCCTACGATTTTTATCACGATACCGGAGCGGCAGGCAGCACTCAGCGGCTTGCGTTCGAATATGACGGGAACATCCATGCCCGTTTCAGCAGGAGATATGATTCTGTCACGCATGTGATTGAGCCGACGATCCGCTATCACTATATATCGGACTCACCAAATGACCTTCTGTATACCTTCGACGCATGGGAACTGCAGGGCAAGACATCCAGGCTTGAACTCAGCATACTTAACCGGATTCTCTTTAAGGGGATGGAACGGATAGCAGCACGGATCACCCAGCCTTTTGATATGAATCAGGGCGACAGACCGTTCAGACCATTGGAATTTGATCTTGCTACGCAGATGCCCGTCCCCGCAAAAATAAGCGCAGCCTATGACGTCCATACGGGCAAGCTGCAGTCGGTGAGTTCCGATATCATACTGCCCTTTTCGTACGGTGCCGTAAGCTTCGGTCAGCGTTACCATAGAACAGATGATATCATGGTCTTTCGGGCTGGCATTGCGGTGCAGCCGGTCAAACCCATTCAGGTGGGTCTCGAGGTTCGGTACGATGCAAAGGGCGAAGGGTTAAGACAGGTGGGCGCTCGTGCGCAATATACCGGCCAGTGTTGGAGTGCCAGGCTGGAGGCGACAAAAAAGCCGGGTGACTTCACGGTCCAGGTGATGTTCGATCTTTTTGGTGTTACGGCCAAACGTCCGCAATAAGTAACATCAGCCAGAGGAAGATCGGCCCTCTTCAGTGTCAGTCTGATGCTTCTTCGTTACGCATGCCGGGTTACGATCTATTTCGGGAGCGTTCGATAAATCTGACGATCAGTTCTGCAGCATCCGCAACCGAGACCTTTTCCGCATCAATGACCACTTCGGGATTCAGGGGTTCTTCATACGGGACATTAAGGCCTGGGACTGGCCACCCTGCCATGCCTTTTTGATAAATCCCCCTCGGCGCTCCATGCGTCTCTCTCCGCTGATGTTCTCTCTGCCTGCAGACATCCAGAGAACATTTAAGATAAACCTCGGCAAATGACGGTATTGACTGCCGGGCCAGTTGGCGCCATCTCGAGAGGTTCCCCGTGGCGTCAATGATTACATCATGTCCAAGGTCGGACAGGGTCTTTGCCAGGTAAACAAGACTTCGGTAGACCATATCCCTCTCTGCTTCGGAATAGGTGGGTTGCGGCGTAACAATACGCCGCAGGTCATCCATGCGCAGTATGACGAAAGCCGCATTACGCTCTTTCACGTTATCGGCTATTGTGCTTTTGCCGCTGCCGGGCAAACCGGTGAACCATAATACAAGACCGTTCATTTTTACATCTTAGCCTGACATCATGCAAATGGCAAGCAGATCCGACCGTGTGGTAAAATGGCATGTGATTCAAAAACGGATTAAGGTATCTGCCCTGAAGATAGGCATGAATGTTGTTCTGCCTGCCTCCTGGTTCAGCCATCCCTTCCTGAAAAGCAGCTTCGCGATCAGTTCCCAGGAGGAGATAGACAAGATCATCGAATGTGGATTCGATGAGGTGATGGTCAGACTGCCTGATGAAGCAGATGGTAAAGAGGCACTGCCAGCTGAAGATGTCCCCGTGCCTCCGAAGGCCTGGATGTCATCAGCCCTTATCCCGCCAGAACTGAGCGAAGCCATCCATGACAGGAAGCTTAACCCTGAGAAAAAGGCAAAAGTTGTCTATGCCTCGTCCCTGAAGCTGATGGAGCGGCTTCTGCAGAATCCCAGCGCAGAGAATATCGGCGAGGCGAAGAAGGGCGTCGCCGAGATTGTTGATTTGATCGTCTCGGATACAGAGACGTCCGAGAGCCTGCTGAAAATCACTTCTCACGATTACTATACCTACACACATTCCGTAAATGTAGGGGTCTATGCGATCATGCTTGCCAAGACCCATTTCAGGGGATCGGACGGGCACGATATGCATGAGCTCGGTGCAGGGTTCTTTCTTCATGACATCGGCAAGGTGCATATCGATCCTGCAATCATTAACAAACCTGGCAGACTTACGGATAGCGAGATGGGACAAATGAGATCTCATCCCTATCAGGGGTACAAGATCCTTTCCGAAACAGCTCATCTCACGGATGAGTGCAGGGCAATTGTCATGGAGCATCATGAGCGGGATGATGGCCTGGGATACCCCAGGCGTCTTAAGGGCAATGATATTCATGTGTACGGCAGGATATGTTCTGTTGCCGATGTGTTTGATGCACTTACCGCGGAGAGATCGTATAAGCAGAAAAAGACGACATTTGAGTCTCTCAGGATAATGCGGGATGAAATGCTCAACCACTTTCACCGGGATCTGTTCGAGGAGTTCGTGCTGCTTTTCAGCAACAAGTAACTATTCTCAGGCTTTTCTGCTTTTTGAAAGCTCCCTGATATCAGTCAATATCTCCTCAATGTCCTGATAGCGGTCTTCCCGGACTTTGCGGATGCATCTGATGACGATCTCGTCAAGCCATTCAGGAACATCATGCGCAACATCCATTACCCTTACCGTGCCGAGGCCATCGAGATGCCCCGTCAGCATTTCATAGAGAATGACGCCCATCGAGAAAATATCAGCCCTCACATCAAGCTCGAGGTCCCGTGTTTTTTCCGGCGCGAGATAGGCTGTTGAAAGGGGTTTTTTTGAGAATGAGATGCTGTTATGCGTATCAACAAAAATATTTTCCGGGCTCATGAGGCCATAACCTCTGCCGGCCTTATGTGCATCCTGAAGAGACTTCAGGATCTGGAACCAGAGTTTGAAGCTGTATTTCGGTTCTATCTTGCCTGACTTGATAACGCTGCGGATGGATGTCTTACCGACCGTGTCTTCCTCTTCTTCTGCCTGTTGCGGCGAAAGTGCCTGGATCTTTTCTCTTACATCCCTGAACGTTGGGTCTGCATGGTCTATCTGCCGGTACACATCAAGGGCTTTATCAGGCTGGTCCGTTTTTTCGAGCTTGAAGGCATAGGCATAAAAGTCCTCGATCGTTGATTGGTCAACCGGTTTGTCCCGGAGCATAAGGCCGAACATCTCGGCAGCCTCCGTAAGCATGCCTTCTGCCTCAAGCAGTCTTGCTGCGTTCCGGTAGTCGCCTGCCTCGCGGTATGCCCTGATCGCCGGCAGTCTTCTGCCTGCCTGCTCCATGATGACCGCCTCATCGGCCTTCTTCCCTGCCTTGCGATAAAGTTTTGCCGCCTCCTCGAATTCACCCTCACGAATCGAGACCTCTGCAGCATCTTCAATGTTGCCGTCCTTTTCGTACATCTCCTTTGCCTTTGCAGAAACACCCAGAAGATCATACAGCGATGCGGCCCTTCTGAAATCTCCTCCCTTTTCATAAAACGCTGCAGCCTTTTTCAGGTCCTTCAGTTTTGTCTCATACACATGAGCGGCCGAGACGAACTTGCCGGCCTTTTCAAAGCGGTCTGCCTCGTTCTGATAATCCTCCTTCAGGGTCGTCTTCATCTTCCTGCCGAGGGTCTGCTGGTAGATGAATTTGGCCAGAAAAAAGAGCGCGATCAGCGCCGGTATCGCAAGGAGGGCAAAGAGGGCGGTTAGTCCGTTGGAGGCCTGTTCCATAAGTGTCTATTATATCAGAAAAAAATGCTCTTTCATTGACCTTCAAACTGACCATCGGGTAAAATTCCCTATGCATTCACACGCGGATTACGTATCCCTCCACCTGCATACAGAATACAGCCTCCTTGATGGTGCAATTCGTATTGAGGACCTGATCAAACAGGCAAAAGAATTCAGGATGCCGGCAATAGCCATGACTGATCATGGCAATCTGTTCGGCGCCGTTGATTTCTATCGCCAGTGCACGCATGCCGGAATCAAGCCGATCATCGGCTGCGAGGTCTATGTTGCACCGCGAAGCCGTTTTGACAAGACCCAGACCAGTGAGGACGAATATTCCTCATTCCATCTCATCCTCCTTGTCCGTGACGATGCGGGTTACAGAAATCTCCTGACGCTCGTAAGCAAGGCCTCTTTGGAGGGTTTTTACTATAAGCCCCGCATCGATATGGACCTCCTCGAACAATACAGCGGCGGGCTGATAGGCTTGTCTGCATGTCTGAAAGGAGAGATACCCTACTATCTCCAGAGAGGCATGATTGATAAGGCGCGTGAACGGGCGCTGGCGTACAAGCATATCCTCGGCCCCGAGAACTTTTACTTCGAAATACAGGCAAACGGCCTCCCTGAACAGGCTGTCGTGAACAGCCAGCTCATAGAGCTCGGCAAGGAACTGCATATCGGACTTGTTGCGACGAATGATTGCCATTATCTGAGAAAGGATGATGCAAAGGCGCATGAGGTGCTTCTCTGCATCCAGACAGGCAAGACGCTCAAGGACACCGCACGCATGAAGTTCAGCACCAACGAATTCTATCTCAAATCTCCCGGGGAGATGATCGATACGTTCAAGGACACCCCTGAGGCAATCAGAAACTCGATCGTGATTGCGGAACGCTGCAACCTGGAGCTCAAACACAAGAACCTGCTGCCGCAGTTCAAGCCCGACAACGGCGAGGACGCAGAGACCTATCTCTCTCTTCTTTCCCATGAAGGCCTTGAGCGGAAGATCGGGAAAGATGCGCCGCAGAACTACCAGGACAGGCTCAACAGCGAGCTGAGCATGATCAAAAAGATGGGCTTCACCTCCTATTTTCTGATCGTCTGGGACTTCATCCATCACGCAAAGAGTAAAGGCATCCCGGTAGGGCCGGGAAGAGGCTCCGCGGCAGGAAGCCTTGTCTCTTTCTGCCTGGATATCACTGAGATAGACCCGATCAAATATAAGCTTCTTTTTGAGCGCTTCCTGAATCCTGAAAGGGTGAGCATGCCTGATATAGACGTTGATTTCTGCCAGGACAGGAGGCAGGAGGTCATCAATTATGTCACCCAGAAATACGGGGCCGAGTACGTAGCCCAGATCATCACCTTTGGGACGATGAAGGCCAAGGCTGCGATCCGGGATGTGGGGCGTGCCATGGACATACCCTATGCAGAGGTGGACCGCATTGCGAAGCTTATCCCTCATGATCCGAAGATCACGATCGAATCTGCATTGGCTGCGGAGCCGCAGCTGAAGCAGGCCTATGAAACGGACGAGGGCGTAAAGGAACTGCTGAATATCGCGATGCGGCTCGAAGGTCTCAACAGACATGCTTCCACCCATGCGGCAGGTGTGGTCATATCTCCCGAGCCGATCACCAACTATGCCCCGCTCTACAGGAACCCTTCGGATGAAAGCATCGTAACCCAGTTCGAGATGAAGGCCCTTGAAAAAGTAGGGCTGCTCAAATTCGACTTCCTGGGGCTGAAGACACTCACGGTCATCGAAAAGACCCTGGCCTACATTAAACAGAGCAAGGATGTCCTTGACCTTGCAACCATACCGATTGATGATCAGCAGACCTATGCTCTGCTCAGTTCAGGACAGACCGCGGGCGTGTTTCAGCTTGAAAGCGAAGGCATGCGCGACATCCTGATCAGGATGCAGCCGAACCGCTTTGAGGACCTGATCGCCCTTGTTGCCCTGTACCGGCCAGGGCCGATGCAGTGGATCGATGATTTTATCAAGCGGAAAAAAGGGGATACCAAGGTTACGTACATGATGCCCCAGCTTAAGGAGATCCTTGACGAGACCTATGGCATCATCCTGTATCAGGAACAGGTCATGCTGATCGCAAACAGGATCGCGAATTTCTCGATGGGACAGGCAGACGTGCTCAGAAAGGCGATGGGGAAAAAGAATATTGAGGAGATGGAGAAACAGAAAGAGGGCTTCATCAAAGGTGCGGTCGAAAATAATATTACCGAGAAAAAAGCTGCGCGGCTCTTCGATGTGATGGCTCCTTTTGCGTTGTACGGTTTCAACAAATCACACTCTGCAGCATACGCCTTTATCGCGTATCAGACGGCATATCTCAAGGCGCATTATCCTGTTGAGTTCATGGCGGCAACGCTGACCCTCGATATGAGCGATACGGACAAGATCGTAAAGTCCATCAATGAGTGCCGGAAGATGAAGATAGAGATGCTGCCGCCTGACATCAACCTCTCGGGCAGGGAGTTCAGGGTAATCGGCAACTCCATACGCTTTGGTCTCGAAGCGGTAAAGGGTGTGGGCGGCGCGGCTATAGAATTGGTGCTTGAAGTGAGGGAGGCTGGAGGCCCCTTTACCTCCATCGCCGATCTCATAAAGAGGGCGGACACCAGAAAAGTAAATAAAAAAGTGCTCGAAGGCCTGGTAAAGGCAGGCGCTTTTGATTCTCTCGGCGTGACACGTGCAGCAGCAATGGAAGCGGTCACGGATCTCCTTAATGGAAGCGGGAAAAGCTCCAGAAATGTCAATCAGGTGAGCATGTTCGGCGATGAACTCCCGGAGCCTGCTCCGGTTGGCGCTGAGTGGGACGAAGCAGAACTTCTGAACAATGAAAAAGAGGCGCTCGGTTTTTATATTACCGGCCATCCGCTCACAAAGTACGATACGCTGCTTTCCCGGCTCAAGGCAAAAAAGACGTCAGATCTTGAGCATGCGCCTGACAAGACAGAGGTCCTTATCGGCGGCATTTTACGGACGGTCAAAAAGAAAAATGTAAAATCATCGGGAGAGCTCATGGCTTACCTGACGCTCGAAGATGACGAGGGCAGCGTTGAAGTCATCATATTTCCGAACCTCTACAAGAGCGCATTTGAACGCCTGAAGAAGGACGCGGTTGTCCTGGTGAAGGGAAGCATTGACAAGGACGAAAAGGGTGTGAGATTGCGCGGGCTGGAAGTCTCTAACCTCGAGGATGCAGGAAGGAAGAGCATCAGGAAGATGGAGATCTCGCTGCCGGAATCCCAGGGCAGCAGCCAGGGCCTGCAGAATATCCGCTCACTGGTCATGGAGTATCCCGGTGACTGCCAGCTCTACCTCAGGATAAGAGGTGACAAGTCCCAGACCCTGATCGCAACGAGTATTTCTATCAAGCCTGACACGGCGCTGGTGAAAAGACTTGAAACCATGATAGGCAAGGGAGCGATAACCGTCTCATGATCAAATACTACCTCGAATTCGAAAAGCCGATTGAAGAGCTTGAGCTCAAGATGGAAGAACTCAAGAGACTCTCCGACGGCAAGGACATTAATCTTTCAGGCGAGATCAAAAAGCTCGAAAAGAAGATCAGGGAGCTCCGGACAGAGATCTACGCCAACCTTACGCCCTGGCAGAAGACACTGCTTGCCCGTCACCCTGACCGGCCCTACACGCTTGATTATATCGGCCTCATGACCGAGGATTTCATCGAGCTTCACGGCGACAGGAGGTTTGCTGACGACAAGGCTATTGTCGGCGGCCTTGCAAAGCTGAAGGGCGGTCTGCCTGTTGTGATCATCGGCCATCAAAAGGGCCGGGGCACAAAGGAGAGAATACACAGAAACTTTGGGCAGCCGCACCCCGAAGGCTACCGAAAGGCCATGAGGCTTATGGAGCTGGCAGAGAAGTTCAAGCGACCGATCATCACACTTATTGATACTCCAGGGGCATATCCCGGCATTGGTGCTGAAGAGCGGGGCCAGGGCGAGGCAATTGCGTCAAGCCTCATGCATATGTCGCGTCTGAGGGTTCCGATCATTGCGGTGGTAATCGGCGAAGGAGGCAGCGGCGGTGCTCTTGCGCTGAGTGTTTCTGACAGGCTCTATATGCTCGAACATTCGGTCTATTCGGTCATCTCTCCTGAAGGATGCGCTGCGATTCTCTGGAAGAAGAGCGAACTGGGGCCTGAGGATTTCGCGAGGGCCTCAGAGGCTTTGAAGATGACGGCCGAAGACCTTCTTGGCTTTAAGATTATTGACGAGATTATTCCGGAGCCTTCAGGCGGAGCGCACCGCGACCCCGAGATGATGGCAAAAAGCATTTCGGACAAGATCTTCGAGGCCCTTGAAGAGCTTAAAGCAAAGACCCCGGGGAAACTGGTCGAAGACCGTTACAAAAGGCTCAAGAAGATCGGCAGCTTCACTGAAGAAACAAACAGGGAGTCTGCGTAATCAATCGCCCTTAAACGCCTGCAGCCGCGAAATGGACCCGCAGTTTCTTTATGGCTGTTGTCTCGATCTGCCTGATCCGTTCTCTGGTCAGGCCGAATTCATTGGCCAGCATTTCGAGCGTCTGTTCTTCCCTGTCGAGGCTGAACCGTCCGCGGAGGATCTTCTCTTCCTTGGGGTCGAGAAGAGATATCGCGCTCCGCACCTTTTCTTTGAGATCGCTATGAATGAGGGCTGCAAGCGGCGACTGCATCGACTTGTCCTCAATGAAGTCGATCATCTCGGAGTCATCTTCGCCGACCGGGGTATGCAGAGAGAGCGGGTCCCGCGACATCTCAAGCAGTCCCCTCACCTTATGCTCAGGCATCTTCATCCGTGCTGCAATGGTCTCCGGGGAGGGATCTTCAGCCAACTCATTGGTCAGCTGCTTAGACACCTGGATGATCCTGGTCAACTCATCCGCTGTATGCACCGGGAGGCGTATCAGCCGCGACTGCCTTGAGAGCGCACGCGTGATCGCCTGTTTGATCCAGCACATGGCATAGGTGCTGAATTTAAACCCCCTCCGATAGTCGAACAGATCAACAGCCCTCATCAGCCCGATATTCCCCTCCTGAATGAGGTCGAGCATGCTCATTCTTCCCATGCTGGCATAACGTCTTGCCGCGCTTACGACGAGTCTCAGATTTCCCTCGATCAGGACATTTCTGGCCTCATGGATCTCAGCCCGTGCATGGCTGAACGTCCGGAGAACGTCCTGCATGGTCTCAAGCGGTGTGCCGGTCTTTTCTTTGAACGTATTTCTTTCCGCTAAAGCCTTTCTGGCATTCATGCCGGCAAGCCTCTCTCCTGTTGCATGCACCTCGGCATCTATCTCGCTGAACACCCCTTCGACGAAATCAAAGCGCAGTCTGAGCGCATTGACCCTGGCAGGCAATTTATCACGGTACAGTGATGCGGTCTTCAGCCGTTGCAGCCGTTCTATCTGCCGCACCGCGTCGACGAATTTCTTTTTCTCGTCATCCTTGATCTGCTCCGGGTCGGACGATAAACGGATGACCTCGTTCAGGTGCATCTTGCCAAACTGCACGTCGTTTCCGGCCTGCAGCAGTTTTTCGACCGCAGAAGGCAGGGAGAAGAGGGCTGCTATAGCCCGTTCCCAGCTGTCTTCGATCTGTCGTGCGACCTCAAACTCCCGGCTTCTTTTCAGGAGTGGTGTCGAACCGATCTCATTCAGGTACATCTTGAGTGGATCGCAGGACTCATAGCCGTCAGCAGGGTCTTCTTCGGCAGAGGCTTCTTCCGCATGGCTGTCAACAGCATGCTCCATCACCATCTCCTCCGGTTCTTCGGAAAGTTCTTCCGTATGATCCAGGACATCGCTGTCCGCATACTCCGGATCAAGGTCCAAAACGTTATTCATGGCAAACCTCCCTGCTGGACTGACTTAATTTCTCTTTCTGCGGGTGCCGGAATGATCTCACGACATCGTGCTATTAGCGTAAATCGTCCGAAAGGTCCGAAGATATCAGCGGAAGTAGTTTTATTCGTCAAATTATGGGCAGAGCCGCGTAAGGTTTTCCTTACAGGGCAGCGAGGCAGATGCAGGGAGAAGACGGAGACCTGCGTAATGCTTAATCGGTCAGTTTATTCTTTATTGCATACTGGATAAGGTCAGCGTTGTTCTGCATCTGCATCTTCTGCAGGATGCGCGTCCTGAAGGTGCTGATCGTCTTGGGGCTGAGGGACATGTCATAGGCGATCTCCTTCAGGGACCTGCCCGCAGCGATCATGCGCATCACCTGGAACTCCCGGGTCGACAGGGTCTCATGGAGTGGCTTGTCGCTCTCCCCGGTAAGGTGACTTGCAAGGAAGTCGGCCAGGGACGGACTGATGTACCGCCCGCCGCGGACGATCTTCCTGATGGCAGCGATCAGCTCATCAGGCGCTGACTTCTTGGTCATATAGCCTGAGGCGCCCGATCTCAGGGCACGCACCGCATACTCTTCTTCGGCGTAGATGCTCAGGATCAGCACCGGCATGGACGGTCTCAGTTTTTTTATCTCGTCAAGGGCCTCGAGTCCGCTCATTTCAGGCATTGAGATGTCGAGCAGCGCTACGTCGAAACTGCCATTCCTGACCTTCTCGACAGCCTCTTTGCCGCTGCCGGCCTCTTCCACTTTTCTGACGATGCCGCCCTCCTCAAGTATCTGCCTGAGCCCCTTTCGGACAATAGGATGGTCATCTGCGATAAGGATCTTATACATGGTCACCTCTTTTCTGAGCGTTTTCCGGACGGGATCCGGACGGTCACAACAGTTCCCTTGCCTGCAGTTCCCTGGATAGTCACTTCACCGCTGATTTCGCGCACCCGTTCACGCATGCCGATCAGGCCTAATGATGTGCTCTTGCCGAATTCCTGACTGGAGATTCCTTTGCCATTGTCCGTTATCTCAAGAATGATATTTTTCTTGTCTGCGATGAGGCGGATCGATACTGCTTTAGCCCCTGAATGCCTTGCGACATTGGTCAGCGCTTCCTGAAAGATGCGGAAAAGAGCGACAGCAGACTCATCGGTCAGGCCGGGGATTTTACTGACAAGGTCGAGCGAGCAGGGGATACCGGTGCGCTTTATAAAAGCAGCAGCCTCCTGCTTAATGGCCACCGGCAGACCGAGATGATCCAGCACTCGCGGCCGCAGTTCCTCACAAATCCTCTGTATATCTGCAACAGCATTATCAAGCAGTCCGATGACCGATAAGGCAGCCTTCTTTATGGGGGCCTGATCGTTGTAGCGGTTCTTCAATATAGACAACTCCATCCCTGCTGCAGTAAGGATCTGGCCCAGTTCGTCATGGATCTCTCTGGCGATCTTCGTACGTTCCTCTTCCCGAGCCTCCTGCAGATGAGCTGAAAATGCGCGCAGCTGCTCCCGGGAAGCGGTCAGCTCTTCCTCGATGGAGAACCGATGCACAGCCTCGCCGACCAGCGGCGTAATGGTTTCGATAAAGTCAATGATCTGCAGCGGGAATGCATCCTTTTGGGGATCAGCAAGGTGTAGAGCGCCGATTACCTCGGTGCGGTACCGTACCGGGACCACGGCCAGAGAGGAAAACCCTTCGCGGATGCAGGCATGCCGGTAAAAGTCACGCAGATTTTTGGAGCAAAGGCTGGACGTGTCGTTGCAGACAAAAGAACCTTCTCCTGTCATAAAACCCGTCTCGACCCTGCGGGGCTTTTCGTCAATCACCCTGATGCAGGCGCAGGAGTCTTTCCCAAGCGAGAGGCAGTCCTCCTGCTTCAGGAACTTATTGCTGAACCCGCTATGCGCTGCAAACGGGACATCCCCTTCCCCCCCCACAATCCGTATGCCGACAGAGCTGCATCCGCACCAGCTCTTAAGCTGGCTGACAAGGGCATTCAGATATTCGGAACGCGAGGCAGTGGCGGATAAGAGCTTGAGCACATTGTTGGCTGCCTCGGTCTGGCGTTCCTGTGCCTTGCGTTCGGTAATGTCAAAGACAGTTGAGCGGGTCATTATGAAATTATTGTCCCTGTCACGCATAGCCGTGGCATTCAGAAGGATCGGCAGCAATGTTCCATCCTTGCGGATCAGCTCGAATTCGACTTCCCTGATAGATCCTGATTTCAGGAATTTCGGAAAAAGCTGCTTAAACCGTTTTCTGCTCTCCCTGGCATGAAACTCATCTATCTTTCTGCCGATCACTTCGTCCCTTTCATATCCCAGCCAGGAGAGTTCAGTGTCATTAATGCTGACGATCCTGCCCTCCTTGTCCAGAGAGTGATAGCCACAGGGGGCATTGTTGTACAGGTCTTTGATCTCAGCAGAAGATGCCAAAAGAGAGCTTTCGGCCTCGATCCTTTTCTTCTCTGCGGCCATGGCTTCGATCGCAAAGGATATATCGTCTGCAAGTGAAGAAAGCAGGTTGAGCTCTTCGTCCGTAAAGAAGTGGGGGGTTTCGGCATATGCAGTGAGTGCACCGACGACTGCGGAGCCAGCATGCAGGGGAAAGGCTGCAGATGAGCGAAAACCCGCCTTCATTGCAGACTCTCGCCAGGGCTGCATCGTCGGGTCATTTTCTATGTCCGGGCATACCATGACCTTCCCTTCGACGATCGCCCTCCCGGTTGGCCCCCGCCCTTCAGGGACGTCCATCGCGATGATCGTGATGCGGTCAAGGTATTTGCCGCTGTCCCCTGCGCTGGCAATTGGTTCGACCTTTGACGTTTGAGGGTCAAGGAGTCCGATCCATGCCATCTTAAAGAGTTTGCTGTCAATAATAATGCGGCAGGTCTGTTCAAACAGTCTTTCGGGATCGTGGATGCGGACAATGGCCTCGTTCACCCGTGACAGGACCGAGTAGAGCGCGTTTATGCGTGCAAGCCTTCTTTCTGCCTTTCTGCGTTCATATATCTCTGCTTCAAGGTCGTCATTGAGAGCCGCCAGTTCAGAAGTGCGCATCCGTATACGCTCCTCAAGCTCATCGTGTGCTCGCTGCAGTTCCTCCGCTGCCTGCTTGCGCTCAGTAATGTCGCGGTGAATCCCGATAAAACCAATAATATTGCCTTGGACATCTTTAACTTTAGTGCCAAGCGTTTCAGCATAAAAGAGCGACCCGTCCCTCCGCCGATACCGAACCTCAAAAGGCATGGAGTCCACATTTGTCTGATTCAGATAGACTTCCCTTCCAATCCTCTCATACGTGTCTCCGTCCGGATAAAAGATCTCGGCAGAACGGCCGATGATCTCATCCGGTGAATAGCCGAAAAGCCTTTCTACCGCAGGATTGACCATTAGCACTCTTCTCTGCATGTCAGCGAATACCACAGCATCGGTGATGGAATTAAACATCGCCTCAAACTCGGATTTGCTTCTGGCCAGAGCTGCTTCAGACTTTTTGCGGTCGGTAATGTCAATCAGGACGTGGACTGCTCCGCGCGGAAAGCCCCGATCGTCCAGCAGGGGAGTGCCGTAACCCAGCAGGTGTCTGATTGTGCCATCGTCGAAGACCAGGCTGAACTCGAAGTCCTGTACATGTTCGCCGCGGGCAGCCCGCTGCGCAGGAAGCTCCTCAAGCCTTAGTTCACGTCCATCCTTGAGCGCCCTGAAATGACGCGGCCTCACCTTAGAAGGCGCTGACAGCGAGACCTCAGCGCCGTGCGGTTGCTTAAGCAGGTCATCTGCTGCGCGATTTCCTGTCATGTGGGTTGAATCAGGGTCATGGACGATAATAACAGGAGTCGGCACAGCCTCTAGCACAGTGGCCAATTCCTCCGCCCGTTCACGTTCACGCAGCCCACTCTCCCGAAGCGCCTCCTCTGCTCGCTTACGCTCCGTGATATCGAAAGCATAAATGCGTGCGACATTGAATTGCGGAATAAGCTGGATAGTTTCGTGGAAAATCCTATCCTTGACTACCACCTCGAGGGAAAAGGAACATTCGGATTTCCTATTCAGGTCATCCAGAATGACACCCAGTTCCAGAGGCAGGAATATAGCCGCATCCTTCTTGTCCAAGCCCAGACCGTCAAGAATACGGACAGCTCCGGGGTTGATAAATACGACGTTGCCGGAAATATCCACCTCGATGACCGGATTCGGATTCAGTTGAGGAAAGGAGGCGAGGTGCTTTATCAGCTCATCTGATTTCCTGTTTTCGTCTTCTTCTGTTATCGAATTTTCCATTGCTCCTGCCCTGGGCTTCTGCCTGTTTCCGGCCAACAAGTTTCTATATTTTATCATGAAAGGCCGATGGCAAGACTGCAGAAGGAGCAGAAAGATTTTGTAGGGCAATACTTACATCGTGCTCCCGAGATTCCGACATAAATAGTCCAATGTCCCTCTTGAATAACCACGTCACAGGCAGCAAAATGATTACAGGAAGGAACTGCTGCTCGACATTCTGCATTTCAACGGAGGAAAGACGATGTCATATCAGGATGAAGTAGAAAAAATCGCATACGAACTTTACGAAGCAAGCGGGAGGATTAGCGGCCGTGATCTTGACAACTGGATTGAGGCAGAGCACATCGTGGCACGCAAGTATGCTCAGAAGAAAAGCGGGAACAGGCAGGGAAAAGAAACTACAGCAGACTGCGGCAAAAATGTCCCTCAGAAGCGCAAACAGCCGGCTGGCGACAGGATGGCAGTGGCATAAGTATGGGCTTTTTGTATGCAGAAGACCACAACAAGCTGTTCAAACAACTGCAGGAATCTTACTGCCTTCGACCTGAAGATATACTTTTCGTCAATAATATCGCTGGATGGTGCAGACAGCAGGGCATTCAGGAACCTGACAGGGAAAGGCCGCTTAAACTCGTCACGAGCAGTCCGCAGGGCTGCAAGATGCTGATCAGTCGTGTCGCCACTGATCAGGAGATCGAGCAGCGGATCAATGCTCTGCGCATCAGAAATCAGCTTAATAGTGCTACAGAGGACCTGGCAGAGAGACTGAACTCGGACAGAAAGAAGTTTGCCTATCTTTTTTTGGCGGAATACGCCGCAAGCCTGCCGGAGATCGGGCAGGACGAACTGCTGGCAGATGTCTGGGCGTTTAAAGAAATGGAACGGCTGAATTTTTTCAAGGCGTAAAGGAGGAACAATGGGCTACACAGTTGTCGCACTAAAAAATAGAATCATGGAGATGTACCCGGAGATCGAAACAAACGGTGTCATGATGAGTCTTGTCTTCAATAAGGATAACGATACCTATTTTATCAGTTTCAGCAAAGGGCTGAATGCATTTGCTACCCATCTGCAAAGGAATGAAGTTGATAAATGTATGGACGGCATCAAATTCGTCTTTTTGGGTTTTCAGATAGGACGCTGGCTGCAGAGTTTCGTATCCGGTCAGACGCAGACAACCGACAGTCCTGCCTTACAAACCGGCCGTCAGCAGGAGCCGGAGCGCGGCCATTACCGATGGCCCGACAACAGGAAGGAGGAGCCATGGGCTACACAGTTGTCGCACTAAAAAATAAAATCATGGAGATGTACCCGGAGATCGAGAAGAACGGCATCCTTGTGGGTCTTGTCTTCCATGAAGAAAAGAATGCCTATGTCGTCAATTTCAGAAAAGGGGCCCATCTGCTCTCTACCCATCTTGAGAAGAAGGATGCTGATGAGTGTATGGACGGGTTTAAATGCGTACATCTGGGAGGCCAGATAGGGCAGTTCATTAAGAATTTTATTAGTGACCGGCCCCCGGTGCCGGAGATGCTGATGATAGAATGCTGTGGATATTCAGCCTGTATTGATAATGACGGCTATCTGCTAAATTTTCATGACTGGAATGAAAGCATTGCCTTCGGTCTGGCAGAGAGGGAGGGAATAAAGGAACTGACCGATGATCAGATCGATATTCTGAAATTCGTTAGAGCCCACTACGAGCAGTACAATTATTTTCCGATCATCAGATCTATCTGTAAGAACCTGCATCAGGATAAGGACTGCCTCAGCGAAAAGTTTGTGAATCCGGCTATTGTATGGAAGCTGGCCGGGCTGCCGAAACCCGACGCAGTGATCATGAATCTCCTGGAGCATAACGAACCGCCCACATGACAAAAATAAGGAATAGTGCCACGATTCACAGCCTCGGCATTGCCTGGCAGAATTAACCAGGCACTGAATAGTAGGAGGGTTATCATGTCCTGTATTACCGCAAGAGATATCATGTATCCGAGGGTAAGTATTCCGGCCAAAATGAAGGGGGATGAAGTGGTCCAGAAGCTGATGTGTCCCTATCCTGCTCTGCCGGTAATTAACGATGATTATGAGGTCGTCGGTATCGTCTCTGAATTCGATCTTTTAAGTGCCGTCAAAGAGGGAAGGACGATCCACGAGTTCAGCGCCGAATCGATCATGAGCTGCGGCCATCCTGACCACAACGTCTGCAGCAAACCGGTCACCGTGTCGGTAGAGACATCGGTCGAAGACCTTGCATCTTTGCTGTTTTCTGACAGCTTCACGGTCCTTCCGGTCGTGCAGGACAAGATGCTGGTCGGACTTATCACCAGAAAAAGCGTGATAAATGCGATGGCAGAACAGGGATACTGGCATGAGATGGATTTCCAAAAGAGAACACCATAGTTGGATTGATCAGGGATGCAGCAGGCTGCTCTTTTCGGGGGGAAATGACTTCTGATATAATACGAACAAATTTTATCCCCGGGAGCCTGACATGAAAAAAATCGCTGTTGTCGTTTTACTTTCTGTAGTTGCCGCGTATGGTTGCCAGCAAAAAGAGGGCTCAGCCCCTCAGTTCCAGCCGCCTGTCGGACAGCAGGGGCAGATGCCTGCAGGAAGCGGACCGCTGCAGGGCTTTGATAAGGTGAAGATGCTTCAGGATGCAGCGGCCAAAGACCCGAAGAATATCAATGCATGGACCGAACTTGGCAATATTTTGATGGATTCAAAACGGTATGCAGAGGCGGTCGATCCATATCAAAAGGCCCTTGCCATCGATCCGAAAAATGTTGATATCCGTGTTGACATGGGGACCTGCCTGAGAGAGTCGGGCAAGCCTGATATGGCAGTTGCTGAATATAAGAAAGCCCTTGAGATTAATCCCAATCATATCAATGCGAACAAGAATATGGCAGTTGTATTGGCATATGACCTCAAAGACGCCAAACAGGCGGGGAAATATTTTGAAAAGGCACTTTCGCTTGCGCCGAATGCACCGGATGCCGGAGCGATCAAGGCAGAGATTGAAAAGTTAAAGGCTGCGGCAAAGTAATACCTTATCTTTTTCTCTGCAACGTAACTTCAGGGGGCAAGGGCTGGGCTGATTGAGCCAGGGCCATTGCCCCTTGAAACTTCCCGCCCTTATCTTTAATCTATGCCTATGCAGGAAAAACTTGCGACAATGCCGGGCAAGCCCGGTGTTTACCTCTTCAAGGACGACCAGGACAAGATCCTGTATGTAGGCAAGGCAAAGGTTCTGAAAAACCGCGTAAGGAGCTATTTTCAGAAAGCTGCAGGCCTTGACGAGCGCAAATCTGCCATGATGAAGAGCGTTGCAGATTTTGAGTTCACCGTCACAGGCAATGAGCTTGAGGCGCTCATCCTCGAGGCAAATCTGATCAAGCAGCACAAGCCCCGGTACAATATCCTGCTGCGGGATGACAAGAGCTATCCCTATCTGAAACTCACGCTTGATGAAAAGTGGCCGAGGCTTGAGGTCGTCAGAAGGATCCAGAAAGGGAATGCACGCTACTTTGGGCCCTATGTTCCTGCAGGTGCCATGTGGGAAACCCTCTCCTTTATCAGAAATCATTACCAAATCCCGACCTGCAGATATTCACTCGAAAAGCGGATGCGTCCCTGTATCCAGTTTCAGATCAGAAAATGCAGTGCCCCCTGCTCCGGTGAAGTCGACCATGCAGACTATATGCAGATGATCAGGGAGGTCGAGTTTCTTCTGGAGGGAAAGAACAAAAAACTGATTGAATCACTCGAAACAAAAATGACGCTCCTTGCCGATGAGATGCGCTTTGAGGAGGCGGCGATAATCAGGGACAGGATCAGGGCAATACAGTCAGTGTCAGAGTCCCAGAAGGTGGTTTCAGCCGAGCTTGGGGACGCTGATGTCATAGGTTTCTTCAGGCAGGCTGATATTACAGTGTTTAAGCTTTTTTTCATCAGAAACGGCGTGATGATCGGGACAAGGGATTTTGAACAGAACCATACAACAGGAGAGAAAGACGGCTACCTTTTCAGGAACTTCATTGAGCAGTTCTATGGCAGGGAGATCATCCCAGCTCCTGAGCTCTACTGTTCTAAAATTCCTGAAGACAAGGCTCTGCTTGCTCAATGGCTGTCAGAGAAGAGAGGAGGAAGCGTCAGGATCATGGTTCCGGTGCGGGGGATAAAGCGGAAGCTGGTGAGCATGGCAGAGGAAAACAGCCAGGAGATCATAAAAACCAGAAAAGCAGATGCAGACCCGGAACTGATGTCAGAGGTTGCTTCACTTCTGGGGCTGAAGAAGGTCCCTGAAAGCATCGGCGCCTTCGACATATCGAATATAACCGGGACCTCTGCCGGAGGAGCTTTTGTAGTTTGGCGGGCCGGTGCTTTTGATAAGTCACTGTACCGCAATATCAGTATGGATACAGTCAAAGGCCCTGATGACTATGCCATGATGAGGGAGATGGTCAGGAGAACGGTCAAAAGTATAGGCGAAGGGCAAAGGGCGAAGGGCCGCTACAGGGAAGGCGAAGAAACGAATGAGGGGGAAAAAGAGCTTCTGTCAGCATTGCCGGACCTGATCATAATTGACGGCGGGAGGGAACACCTGCATGCAGCACTGGAAGTTTTTGATTCCCTTTACTTCCCTCCTTGCCAAGGGGGGACTGAGGGGGGTGATAATTGTCGTCCTGTTGTGATCGGCCTCGCAAAGGACCCTGACAGGATATTCATAAAGGACCGGGATGAACCTATACTCATTGATGACAGCAGGCCTGCCTCCCTGCTGCTGAGGAGGATACGTGATGAGGTCCACCGGTTTGCGATCCGCTATCACCGGAAGCAGCGTGCAAAGAGGATGTTCGATTCAACGCTTGACAGCATCTACGGTCTTGGCAGAAAGAGGCGTTTTGCATTGCTTGATCGTTTTGGCAGTATAGAGGCAATAAAAAAGGCCTCGGTTGAGGATATCGCCGGGTTAAAGGGCTTCACAAAGAAGCTGGCAGAGGAAGTGCTGAAAGGGCTGGCGGGGAAATAGATTTCAAACTTCGATGTATAGGCTTTCCCGAAAACACCGGCGTTGCGTTTCCGAGCATCAGCTCTTCTCCCTCACATTTTCCGGATCACGGGACCGAACTCAATAATCCCCCGAGGCGCCTCCTCCTCCGGAGGAACCTCCGCCGCCGGAAAATCCACCGCTGCCACCGCTACTACTGCTGCTTCTGCTGGTGGAGCTGGAAAACCGCACATACATGCCCAGGATACCCAACAGTGCTCCGGAACAGACATAAAACAGCCATGCAAGAAGACTTGTCTCAGCCATCATCCAGTATCCCGCCACCGGACCGCAGACCGCACCTCCCAAGGCGCCAAAGGTGGACTTTGATCGCTTCATCCTTCCTGGCAGGAACTCCTCGCCAAGAACTAATTTAAACAGTACCGAAATAAGAGAAGCCCCGAGCATCATTAAAAGTGCGTAGGTAAATACCGTGTCACTGTTTTCAGAGATATACCGTAAAAAACTTCCGCCCCAGAAATCACGAAGCACGGAAGCACTGTATTGCCCTTTCAGGACCGGAATAATAGCGTCGATCCCTTCCAGAATTCCTGCGTCGTAATCACCCGCCCTGAATTTAGGGGCCATTATGTTATCTGTAATTCTTCCGGCGGCAAGATCGGTCATTTTCTCTTTAAGTGCCCTGCCGGCCGCGATCCGGATCTTACCTTCCTTCTGTACCACGATCAGGATGACGCCGTTATCAAGTTTTGACGCTCCGGTATTCCAGGATCTAAAGACCTTTAGCGCAAACTCTTCCATCAACTGGCCTTCCAATGTCGGAACGGTCAAAACCATTATTTGATTGGAGCTGGTCCGATCAAGGGTATTGAGCATTTCCTCCATGCGGGATTTGACATCCGGTGAGATTATGCCGGCGTAGTCATTGACATATCCCAGAATCTCCGGAACCTCAAGCGCATGAGCAACCGGCACGAACAATGCCAGCAATAAAGCTGCTGCCCATATACATCGTATCCTGTAAGCTGCTCTCTTCATCTTTCGATAGTCCTCTTATTCCGACGGATTGTCGCTCCAACTCTGCATGCCCACGACCCACTCGCTTTTTTCCTTTGCCATATCGATTGTGCCATATTTTTTTTCTTTGCCTGAATGATCGGTGATAAACAGAATCGCCTTATCTCCGTTTACATAACCTTCTGAAAATTTAGCGTTCTTCGGCATCATCGCAACAGCCAATTCCTTCATCGTCTTGAGTTCTTTGTCAGTTATCTGTTCGGATTCTTCCTTTGGCATGGTCTTTCTCATCTCCTTGATATCCATGCTCTTTATTCTCTTGTTATGTGCCATGTACGCCTTCCATACATCGCCGCCATCTGCAGGAAGTTTCGTGCCGACCTTCTTGCTTTGAGGTACTGCTATATCGGCACTGAAGGTGATGTCATAGCTGTATGAAACATCATCGAATCCTGATTTCTGGGGAGACTTTGTGAACGAGCGGCCGGAGATAGAACTGCCGGTAACCGCCTTTGGTTCGAAAACCTCGAAGCTGGACCCGCCGCTTACGGTCATTTTGAATCGGTTATGATTCACTTCAAAACTTATCACCTTTTTGTCGGCATCGATCGTATGCCTGACACAGTGCAATTTCCCGGCCTTCACCTGGTCATAAATCCCCATGGGTTCCTTTGCTACCTCAACGGTAACCGGGGCATCGCACATAAGAACTACCACATCCTTCTTCTTTTTGTCGAAGAAGCCCGGCCGTGAATATGCAAGAACATGCGTTATCTCAACCGTCTTTCCGTCAACTGTGAGCTTTCCCTTTGCCGTGTTTTCGGCACCTGCCGGTACAACATTAACAGCAAACATGAAAATTCCCAGACATATTGCAGCAACTGCTGATAAATAACTTTTCATTTGATTCCTCCCCTGTCAGATGTTTGCGGGCTGTTTTTTGACAGGCTGCCGCCGATTACTGCCCAAATCAACTGCAAGGCAGTATGATTCGTGTGCTGATCATCTGTTTTAAACATGTGATATACCCGGGATGAATGCCTTGTTTCTGTCCCCTGCGTAAGTTTAATGAAACATATGGGAAATGTAAATACTAAAAATCACCCAAAATGAAGCAATTTGGTATACACGGAAAAATCATAACCCCTCCTCTTATCTTAAGGGGAGGTACATTCACCCACTTGAGGCCTGTCCTCCCTAGTGGAGGATAAGAGCCAACAGTAGGTGCTTTACGCAGGGGTTGGGGGAGTTATGCAGATCGCTCATAACTGAAGCATGACAAATATGGCTTAAGGGCGCTGAGGTCATACGAGCGCTTTATTGCTGATATGCTACAATAATATCGCTTTGTGGCACAGTAATAAGTCAGTCTCAAGTTGTTCAGTTTTGAAGTTGAAGGCTCCATGAAGAGCCAGGCAAATAAAGGGGAACAGCAATGAATATATTCATCTCGGGTTCTATGGCATATGACAGGATTATGGACTTTCCCGGTTCGTTAGCCGACTACATCCTGCCGGACAAGATCCATGTACTGAATGTCTGCTTCAATGTCACCAGCTTGACAGAGAAGTTCGGCGGTACTGCCGGCAATGTCGCCTATTCCCTCAGCCTGCTTGGCGAAAAACCGGTCATCATTGCAACGATCGGCAAGGACTATGAAACCTATTTTGATTGGCTGAAATCCCACTCCATATCGAATGAAGTCATCACGATCATCAGGGAGGAGTTCACTGCCGGTGCGTACATCACCACTGACAAGTCAGACAACCAGATCACGGGCTTTAATCCGGGGGCGATGAAACAGGCAACGAACTATGACCTGAGCGCTGCAGATCCGAACGATTCGGTCGTACTCCTTGCCCCGGGCAACCTTCAGGATATGATCGGCTATGCCTCACGCTGCAGGGAAAGAGCCATACCTTACATCTGCGATCCCGGCCAGTCGCTGACCCTGTGGACCGGCGATCAGCTCAGGGATTGGATAAGCGGTTCCATGATGCTGATCACGAATGATTACGAACTTGAGGTTATCATAAAGATGACCGGCATGAGGAAAGAAGAGATCCTCGGTCTGACGAAGATGATCATCACCACGCTTGGCGATAAAGGCTCTCTCATCAGCATGAGCAGCCGGGACATAACAATTCCTGCGGCAAAGGCCTCCAACGTCGTAGACCCAACAGGCGCCGGAGATGCCTATCGCTCCGGCCTTTTGAAGGGTTTTGCCATGGGAAAGAGTATCGAAGACGCCGCAAAGATCGGCGCAGTGGCTGCAGCCTATGCGGTGGAACACTACGGCACTCAGGAGCACTGCTATACGCATGAGGAATTTTCAGAACGATATCAGCAGAATTTCGGCGTACTGTAACAGCCTGGTTACTGTTCGAGTTTCTGTGCCTTGACAGAGAGGTAATAGGCAACCATCAGGGTTATCACCACAAAGGCGCTTAGCCCTATTTCGTAAAGCTTCTCATTGGGAACATGCTCCATGAACGATGTCTGGGCCTCTATCAGAAGAATTCTTCTTACCGCAGCAATAATGCCGATGGCAAGGAAAGGGGCCAAAACAAACTTCTGTTTTTTCAGGAATCTGATTACGGTCCAGAGCAGTTCAAGAATGATCAGGGCAAGGAGCACATCGTTGATCAGATGAATAATGGCGTCCCGGGTCGGATTTACAAGATTCAGAACCGCATAGTAAAAGATAAAACCGCATGCTGCAAGCAGCAGCAGGGCAGCAACGACATGCAGGACCATGTCTGCCTTTACCAGTCCCCTGCGGAATAACTCTGTGAGATCAGCCTTGTTCTGTTCCATAGTAATGGAAGTCATTATACCATGCGTCAGACAGATTGTTCCGGACCATATCCCGTTCGACGGGCAATGAGCACGACAAGCCAGGACAGGGCAATGGCGACTCCAAGAATACCGGCTGAGGCGATAACATTGTTGAGCAGCGCAGGTTTTATCGCCAGGATAGCACCAAGAAAAAGCATCATAAGGCCTGAAATGAGTTTAAGCTTTCGCCCCTGCCACTCGGTAAGTTTCCGTGCGCCGAGCGTTATCGTAAATGCAGCAACAATAATCGACAGGGGGATAATGTAGACAAGGTTATAAAGGCCGAGGTAAAGGTAATAGGTTGCCGGGGAGAGGTTATGCAGTGTCAGGATTCTGGTAAAGACCATCGGGAACCCGGCAGTGCAGAGCAGTTCATAGGTGTTGGCAGCAAGCGCAAGCACCATGGTCCCGCCCAACATTGACGCAAGAGACGTTGATTTGAGCAGATTTCTCATTCTTTCAAATAGCCTCGGCTTTGCACCTTCCGGTATTGAGAGTGAGACCCCTTTTTTAAAGAAGAAAAAGTCCTTGATATTGATCGCTGCTACGATAAGACTTACAACGCCGGCCGTAAGGGTTATGGCAGAGAGATTACCGGCAAGCATGAAGAGGTTAAGCCAGGCTGCCATGAAGAGAAAATAGATCATGCCTGAGAAGAGGACAAACGTGCCGCCGATCATCATCATCCTGACCCGCGAACGTGCATGAACCAGGAGACTCAGAAGAAAGAAGAGTACAAAGAAAGCGCAGGGATTAAAGCTGTCCAATCCCCCCAGTACAACAGTTATCAGCGGCAGCGATACCCTGGATTGATCAATAACCCCCAATAAAGGAAGTTTAATGGTCCTTTCCGTTTCATTTTCCACAGGCTGCGTCAGCCTGTCCGCCGGATCAGCGCATTCGCTTTCAAGACAGCCTATGATGGACTTTTCCATTTCCGTTTTTTCCCTCTCGGAAAAGCCGACAAATACCCTGCGGTCAATGAATGTTACCGGCACGCCGGTTGATTTAATGCCGGCACTCTTCGTCATCCGGGAAAAGAACTGTGCATTTGCAGAATTCTGCCATACCTCATACGATTCAATGACAATTTGCGGATAGCGCTCTTTGATCGCGGCAAGAAATTCCTTTTCATGGGCGCAGTGAGGACATCCGCTACCCCAAAAAAAATAGATCTTGACGGTATTCTGCGGCTGCCGGGTTGTATCCGCAAAAGCGGGCCGCGCGCAGGTAAAGACCAATACCGGCAGCATACACACACATACAAGAAGCAACATATTGCCGCGTATCCGGATCATTGCTTCTCCGGAGTCATGCCAAATCTGTAATCGAGTGCCATGAGAAAAAACGTATAGGCTGTCGGCGCCTGCCTGACTGAGCCAAAGAATGCCCTGGCAGTCTTTGACGCCATCTCGAGGATATCCTGGTCCCCCGTAATACTGCCAAGGCGGAGGAGATTGAAGAGCGCAATGGAATTCCCCGAAGGTATTGCTCCATCATAGACCTCTTTCTGTCGGACAAGCAGTTCCTCGCCGTCATCTGCGGTAAAGAAAAAGCCGCCATGGTTATGGTCCCAAAAATGGTCAATGAAAATCCGGTTAAGCGCGAGGGCTTCCTCAAGATACCGTGCTTCAGAAGTTGCCAGATGAAGCGCGATAAGCCCTGAGATAAAAAAGGCATAGTCGTCTGCAGAAGCAGGAAGTGATGCATCCCCCTGTCGATAACGATGAAGAAGCCTTCCCTCCGGTGTGCGAAGCCGGGCCAGGATAAAATCGGCAGCACGTGATGCAATAACCTTATATTCTGGTTTTTGAAAAACCTCTGCTGCTCTGGCAAAAGCCGTTATCATAAGGCCATTCCAGTCGGTCAGGACCTTGTCATCCTTGCCGGGGGGTATGCGGCCTGCACGATGGGAATACAGACGGGTAAGGGCTGCTTCTATGCGGTCAGCCAGGTCTTTTTCCGCAGCTTCTGTTCCTGCGGTATTCAGATTCTTCTCCCGGTGAAAAATATTTAAACCTGAAGAACTCCCTGATGCCTGCTCTGCAAAATTACCCTCCTTGCTGATATTGAAAAACGCGCAGATGATTTCCGCGTCCTGATGGCCAAGAACCTCGAAAATTTCCTCATGTCTCCAGAGGTAGAATCGACCCTCTTCTCCTTCACTGTCAGCGTCTTCAGCCGAATAAAAGCCGCCCTCAGGAGATGTCATGTCCCGATGGACATAGAGAAGAATATCCTCTGCCGTTTTTCGGTATGCCTCGTTTCCTGTTGTCTGAAAAGCCTCGGTATACGCGATACAGAGCATCGCCTGATCATAGAGCATCTTCTCGAAATGAGGCAGCAGCCAATGAGCATCTGTCGAATAGCGATGGAAACCAAAACCGACATGATCATAGATGCCGCCATCTCTCATGGCATCGAGGGTCTTTGTGACCATCTGCATCGCCTCCCTGTTGCCTGTGCTCCCGGCATATCGCAGGAGGAAAAGCAGAATATGCGGTGTTGGAAACTTGGGGGCCTGGCTGAATCCCCCGTTTTCATGGTCGAACTGATGCCTTAACTGCTCAAAGGCATCGTGAAAAACAGATTCCACCGGCTCTTCCATCGCAACAGGCGCATTTCCACGCCTGAGTCGGTCAATCACTTCTTCGGAAAGCTTCATGAGCTTCGGCAGGTCAGATTCCCATAGGCTTTTCAGGCGCGGGATCATATCAAGCATGCCAATCCTGCCGAAACTGGCCTGCCTGGGGAAATAGGTGCCGGCAAAAAACGGATGTCTGTTGGGGGCCATGATGATGGTAAGAGGCCAGCCTCCGCTGCCCGTCATGAGCTGGCAGACTGTCATGTAGACATTATCTATGTCAGGCCTTTCTTCGCGGTCTACCTTGATGGATACGAAGGTCTCGTTCATCAGTTCCGCCACGCGCTCGTCTTCAAAAGACTCCTTTTCCATGACATGGCACCAGTGGCAGGTTGAATATCCTATCGAAAGAAAGACCGGTTTGTTATCTCTTACTGCTTTATCAAAGGCCTCCGGTCCCCATGGATACCAGTCTACAGGGTTATAGGCATGCTGCAGCAGATAAGGACTTTTTTCAGAGATGAGTCTGTTGGGGTTCATAATACTGATCCGTTGATCTGTTCCGGCTGCACCCGAAGTCCTCCCAGGCGCTCTGCAGGTGTCTGCTACTTGATAAGCAGCTTGCTGGCGAAAAGGGTTTTTCTCATATCATCGATTTTGTTCTGGAGTTCGATGACCTCGTCTTTAAGCTTGCCGTTGCCGGAATGCTGCATGATCTTTGCTTTTTCCAGCAGAAGCACCCCTAACTCGGCAAGCTTGCCCGGCAGTTCTTCAAGAGTTGAAGCGCCTTTGACGTAGTTGCTGCCCCGTAATGTAGCAAGTTCGATCAGTTGCCGAAGGTTCTCGTCCATAAGCTCTCTCCATTATTCTTCCGGTCTGGTTAAAGACTATCAGAATTCAATGCCATGGTCAAATTCTATTTCTAAGAGATTCGGGTATGCTTAAGCCGTGACGGACCTGTCACGTGAGGTATTTGTTCTTTACAAAATCGAGCTCATCTCCTGCGGTATTCAGCCTGCCGGCGAGTCTTTCATACAGAAGTTCATGCAGGATCCTGGAGTAGAGCGGACCTTGAGGCAGCCCCAGCTTTTTCAGATCATTCCCTTTGAGCATTGGCCGGACCTTCTGGAGTTCAACAAGAAAATGGGAGATGTCCCGCTTCTTCCCCGTATCTTTTGTCAAAGACATCGAAAAGAGGACAATTTCCAATTCCTTCCCGCAGAGAAGGTTGTAGAGACTGACCGGATTCTTAGAAGGAAGTCCGGCAATGATCTCCCGCTGCTGTTTCATCCCCTCAAGAATGATGTTCCTGGCCTTGGGCGGCGTTGAGAGCCGGGCAACCGCATCAGCGCGTTCACGGTCATCGAGGTGGGACAGGAGCGTCATAAGATAGAGTATTCCCTTTTCAATCTTCTGGTCGAGATAAAGGAGGTTATACCAGGCAAGGGTCTCGGCAGTGGATTCGAGTTCGGCCTCGAGCTGCTTGTCAAAGACGATCTTCTCATGGATTACTTTCAGCAGACCGTGATCAGACAGCCTCTTCAGGGTAAGTACCGGATTAGTTTCATGCAGTGACAGAAGAAGCTCCTCATACAGGCGTGATCCTGAAAGCCTGGTAAATAGATTCATCTCGATGGCTGATTTCATCAAAAATGCAGTATGCCGGCTCAGCCTGAACCCGAACCGCTCAGAGAAGCGTATTGCACGAAATGCGCGGGTAGGATCTTCCACAAAACTGAGGTTATGAAGGACGCGGATAGTCTTTTCTTTCAGATCTCGCTGACCGCCGAAAAAGTCGATGAGAAGGCCAAAGTCGTTGGAGTTAAGCCTGATGGCAAGAGTGTTGATCGTGAAATCCCTGCGGTACAGGTCTTTTTTAATCGAAGATGATTCTACCTTTGGAAGTGCTGCCGGTGATTCGTAATATTCCGTACGGGCAGTAGCAATATCGATACGCAGTGTGCCCAGCTTGACCTGGGCTGTGCCGAACTTATCATGAGGCTTGACTTTCGCCCCAATCTGCGCTGCAAGGATATTTGCAAAGCCGATACCGTCTCCTTCGACCACAAGATCAATATCAAGATTTTCTTTTCCGAGAAGGAGGTCCCTCACCGATCCTCCGACCAGATACGCACTGAACCCCAAACGTTCGGCAATCGTACCGGAGAGCTTCAGAATACTGAATATCTCTGCGGGGAACCTGTCTCTGAGCCAGGAGGAAAGGTTACGGCTCGAATAATGGATATCAGCGGTTTCATCCCTGTCGATACGCCGTTTTTTCAGAAATTCCTCATAAAGCACCCTGAGCAGGTCCGTCCTTGTGATAGCGCCAGCGATCCTCTGCCCCTCCAACACCGGCATAAATTTCTGATTGTGCTCAATCATCATTGTCTCGATGTCCCTGATTGGGGTATCTGCGGTTACCGTCAGTTTTTCCGTCGAACAGAAATCAGCAATGCGGTTCTTCTTGAAGCCGTGAAAGATCGCTTTTTCTACGGTCTCACGTGATATCAGCCCGGCATATTCACCATCTTTTATTACTGGCAGAACATTGACACCAAACTTGGTCATCGTATCTTCTGCTTCTCTGATCGCACTTTCCCAGGGGATTGTAATGACCGGACTCGTCATAATATCAGCAGCGACTTTACCCGGCTTGATATGGTCTGGAATCCTCCTGAGAACCTCTTCTTCGACGGTCTCCAGGGAATCGCCCTTGATGCTGGCCGATGCAGCCGCATGGTGGCCGCCTCCGCCAAATTCTTTCAAAAGGGCAGCAACATCAAACTCTTTCACCCTGCTGCGGCCGACCAGGATAATCCTCCCCTGCATGCCCAATATCAGAACAACGGCATCGATGTCCTCCAGATCCATGACTTTATGCGCCAGGAGAGCTGCATCGCCGAAATAGGAATCCCGCGAAGTTGTTGAAATCATGACTCGTATACCTTTGATGATCAGTTCCCGTGAAGATTTCAGAAGGTCGTTGAGAATCTCCAGTTCTTCCTTCCCCAAATCGGTCTTCACATATTCCGAGACAATATTGAGGATGGCCCCCCGTTTAATGAGATACGATACGGCGCTCAGATCACGCTCGGTAGTGGAAGGGAAAAGAAAGCATCCCGTTTCCTCGTAGATACCCAGGGCAAGGATGGTTGCCTCCATCGGGTCCGGGTGAAGCCCCTTTTCCTTAAGCAGCTCGGTAAAGATCGTCGCCGTTGCCCCCACGGTTTCTATCCGCTCGTCATTGCTGCGGATGTCACCTTCTTCAACAGGGTGATGGTCAAAGATATGAACCCGAACATTTTTGTTCTTTACGACATCAGAGAATATACCGATCCGGTCCGGCTGTTTGGTATCAACAATGATAAGCCTCGTTATCCCGGAAGGTTCAATGTCCCTGAGCTTCCGGATCTCCACGGGCCGGAAAACCTCTATAAAATCCCGGACCTTGCGCTCCTGTGATCCCGGAAATGCAAGGAAGGCATCCGGGAAGAGCTTCTTCGCCGCAATCATGGATGCAAGTGAGTCGAAATCAGCATTGAGGTGAGAGGTGATAATTTCCACGTGGTTACCGCCAGCGCCGCTGACCGGGAAACGATACGCTAATCGAAAACAATTGCACGGTCTCTGCCACTCTTTTTTGCCTCGTACAGGGCATCATCAGCAGCAGAAATGAGTTCATCGTGGGTTTTGATCCTGGCATTGGGAAAGGCTGAAATGCCGATGCTGACGGTTATGCCGGCCATGTTCCTGAGAATTCTGAACTTGTGGCTCTTGATCGCCGTGCGCATCCTCTCTGCCTCTGCTATGGCCCCTTCAACAGGCGTCTGGGGAAGCATGACGATAAACTCTTCTCCCCCGTAGCGCGCAAGCACATCACTCTTGCGTGTGTGATGTTTCAGCAGCAGGGCAAATTCTTTCAGCACGGCATCGCCGATTTTGTGACCGTAAGAATCGTTTATTTTCTTGAAGAAATCAATATCGAGCATGAGACAGCTTATCGGCAAAGCATACCGCTCCGAACGACTGAACTCCTCAATAATGCGGTGATAAAAATAACGTATATTGTAAATACCGGTCAGGTAGTCAGTGATGGCAAGTTTTTCAAGTCTTGTCTTCTCATCCTCTATCTGTGCGAAAAGAAAGGCATTGTAGAGTGTATTAGCAGATGCATCTGATATCGTCTTCAAGAGCCTGATTTCATTTTCCGTAAACGCATGCTGTTTTCTCGATGTCCTCAGAAACAGGGTACCGATGACCTTCTCCTTAAAGATAATCGGCATAACGAGAATAGAGCGAATGCCCAGAGGGGCCACGATATCCCGTACGGACGACATCAGCGGATCAGAAGTGATATCCCGTATAATGACCGGCTTCTTGTTGATCAGGGCCTCCTCAATCTCCGGATATTTCTTAAGACTGAGCTTGATCGCGATGAGATCCGGCGTCTCGAAGCTGGCCACCACATAGGCATACTTATGGAGCCAGTCAATTCTTACGATCGAGCACCGCGTGACCGGCATGACCTCGGCGATTTTCTTGACGATCAGATATAAGAGTTCTTTGGAATCGAGCGTCGATGAGATGAGCTGCGTAAAGTCGTTAACGATCTGCAGGTTGTAGACCTCCTGCTTCAATGCAATGTTCGCCTCTTTCAGACCGATAATCATCTGGAGCTTGTGATCGAGGTCCTCATCAAGAAACGGTTTGTACATATAAAGACCTGCGTTATGGGCAATAGACGCCTGGATACCCTTTTCTCTGCCGCCTGCAATCATGGTAATAACCGGCGTGTCTGACGTCCGCCCGGAAATAAGGGGCAGAAGCGAATTTTCTGTAATAACTGCAGAGGGAGATTTTGTTGAAAGGGCGTCAAACAGTTCTTCAGCTGAATCACAGTTCAAACAACGGTATTTTCTTGAGCCTCTGAAGAAGGACTCAAGAAAAGTTATAACAGATCTATTTCTTGCAAAAAGCAGTAGGGTCTTTTTTTTCATAACCGCTTATTTTTATGAGTTTTTATTGCCTCTATTATCCCAGTTTTCGTGCTGTCTGTCAAAACAAAAGGAGATGTAACAACTCAGATGTTTAGACGGCAGCCTGTGCTAATAACCTGTTTAGGTTGGCGACTAACTACCTATGCGCACTCCAGAGCGTAAACCGGCAGAACACCCGACGGGTAGTTAGGAGAAGAGCAGTATTGCTTTGCAGATGAGCCAGGCAAGGATTGCACAGGCAGGAAGGGTAATGAGCCATGCCAGAACAATATTGCCTCCAACCCCCCAGCGGACAGCCGAGAGTCTTTTGGAGGCTCCCACGCCCATAATGGTCGAGGAAATAATATGGGTTGTCGAAAGAGGAAGGCCAAAATGTGAGGCAACTTCTATGACGGTCGCAGCAGATGCCTCAGCGGCAAATCCATGAATTGGCTTAAGATTGACAAGCTTTACGCCGAGAGTCTTGATAATCTTCCAGCCTCCAAATGCAGTTCCCAGTCCCATTGCCGTTGCGCAGAGAGCTATGACCCACAGCGGCACATTGAAATCGGGGATTACATGAGCGCTCAGCAGTGCCATGGTGATAATTCCCATAGTTTTTTGGGCATCGTTGTTGCCATGGCTGAAGGCCATGTACGCAGCAGATGCGATCTGAGACCTGTTGAATATTTTCGAGACCAGCGCAGGAGAAGAGCGCCTAAATACCAGGATGAGAAGATGCATAAGAAAAAAACCAAGCACGAGACCTACGACGGGCGACAATAAAAGACCTCCCAGTATCTTATACACGCCTTTTTGGATAATGACCCCTGTCCCTGATGTTGCTATGGCCGCACCCACAAGACTTGAAAGGATCGCGTGACTCGATGATGTCGGAAGACCGAAATACCAGGTAATAAGATCCCATATAATGGCAGACAGGAGCGCTGAAATGACCGTAATCTGGGTGACTGCTGATGCCTCGACAAGCCCTGAGCCGACCATCTTTGCAACCGCAGTGCCGGCAAAGGCCCCGGCGATATTGAGAATAGCTGCCATGGATACGGCAACCTTGGGCGAAAGCACTCGGGTAGAAACAGAGGTTGCGATGGCGTTTGCCGTATCGTGAAAGCCATTAATAAAATCAAAGACCGTTGCGAGGACTATGACGCAGACAAGAAGGGTAATAGAATCATGCATATTTCAGAACAATGGATTCAATAACGTTGGCAACGTCTTCACACTTATCAGAGGCATCTTCAAGATGTTCGTAGATCTCTTTCCACTTGATGATCAGGATCGGGTCCTTGATTTCATCAAACAATTTCCCGAGAGCATCCCGGAAATCCCTGTCAATCCTGTTTTCAAGCCTGTTTATCTCAATACAATATTCCTGGACATGGCTGTAGTTCTTTTCCTTGAGCTTCTGGATAGCCTTATGCATCACCTCTGTTGTTATCAGAAGGTCTTTTGACATGGAAATCGCCTCTTTTGTTGACTCCTTCAGTCTGAAAACTATAATCCGGTCAACCGCTCCCCAGATAAGGTCGAGAACATCATCGAGGCTTGCGACAAGCTCATGCAGGTCCTCCCTGTCGATAGGCGTGATAAAGGTCTTATTCAGCTGTTTCATCACCTCATGAGTCAGGATATCGCCTTCCTGCTCGACCTCATAAATCTCCTTTGCCCTCGCCTCGAGATTGTCGAAATTCTCCATAAGTGATACCAGAAGTCCTGCAGCCTTTGTCAGATTCTGTGACGCGCGGTCAAAGATCTCAAAAAAATCTACTTCTTTAGGAAAAAGTTTCATATATAGCCCTCAGGAAATAGGATATACAAAGGCGAATTAGATGTCAAATATAAAGTCTCTGAAAATAGCAGCACCCGCATTACGAAACCGACAATGTTTTTTGAACCGCCTGCTGAACTGCCTTTCCGGGTATGTTACCCTGTATCTTGACCCTTCCTATCTGCTCAGGGAGAATAAACTTCACGTCACCGGAAACGGTTTTTTTGTCCAGTTTCATGGCGTCAAAGAACGCGGAGAGGTCGATGCCGGCAGGTATTTCGGTCGGAAGGCCGAATATTTTTATGAGGTGCTGTATTCTTGAGACCTCCTCGCTGCTTATAAGACCGACTTCATGGGCGATCATGGCCTCAACATGCATTCCGATGCCAACTGCTTCGCCGTGGAGGAACGTGGTATATCCCGTAGCAGTCTCGATTGCATGCCCAATGGTATGACCGAAATTCAATATGGCCCTGAGACCTGACTCGCGCTCATCGCGTGATACGACATCAGCCTTGATTTCACAGGAGCGTCTGATAATATGGATAAGGTCGTCAGGGTTAAGGCTCAGGAGGGTTTCCCGTTTCTTCTCAAGAAAATCAAAAAAAGTGCTGTCCCAAATGATGCCATACTTGATAATTTCGGCCATTCCGGCGAGGAAATTTCTCCGCGAAAGCGTATGGAGTGTGCTGATGTCAACCCAGACAAGCCTCGGCTGCCAGAACGTCCCAATCATATTTTTCCCGAGGGCATGATTGACGCCTGTCTTTCCGCCTACGGAGCTGTCAACCTGCGCCAGAAGCGTAGTAGGCACCTGGATGAAATCAATCCCTCTCATATAGGTTGAGGCTGCATATCCGGCAATGTCGCCGATGACTCCGCCGCCAAGCGCTATCACGACCGAGCGTCTGTCGAATCGCATCCTGAGCAGCTGTTCATAAATCCGCTCTACCGACAAGAGGTTTTTGTATTCCTCTCCGTCAGGAAGAATGATCTCGATGATTTCAAAGCCGGAGCCTGTGAGTGAAGCTGCCAGTGCTTTACCATAAAGATCATAGACAGTCGGATTGCTCACAATTGCAGCCTTTTTGCTGAAATCAAAGCGTTCGAGACTTTTCCCAAGATCCTTCAGGATGCCGCTGCCTGTGGCAATGGTATAGCTTCTTTCTCCCAGCTCTACCCGTATCTTGTTCATGACATTTTTCCTATTATTTCGCCAGCAATCTCAAGAGGTGTCTTGCCTTCCGTATCAATCATTATTCCCGCCTTCTCATAAAATGG
The DNA here is from genome assembly GCA_016235245.1 of Nitrospirota bacterium. Lineage (NCBI taxonomy): Bacteria > Pseudomonadati > Nitrospirota > Nitrospirota bacterium. Next base: position 98,133 of record JACRLO010000001.1, read on the forward strand.
CTGTCTCGCTGCTAACAGTTCTGATATTCTCAGCAGCCTGTCTTCACTCTGCAGAAGAGGCCGATCACTATTGCCGGCAGTACGAAGCATAATTGTCTCGGGGCCTGCGGTGAGGCAGAAGATACGGCCATGGGCCCTCAGCGCATTCAGGTTTTCCTCCCTCAAAACAGCTCCCCCTCCTGTAGATATAATAATGCCCTGCTCTGACGCAACCTGCAGGATGGCTGCAGTCTCGATCTGCCGGAAATACTCTTCTCCGTTACAGGAAAAAATCTCAGGAATGGTTTTCTGCTGCGAGGCTTCAAGCTCCCGGTCTATATCGACGAGCCTCATGCCGCACAGCCGGGCCAGCTCCCTGGCAACAGCACTTTTCCCTGTCCCCATAAATCCAGTCAATACGATATTTGTCAACATAACCCAGTCTGAAACATGCCCGTCAGAATTTCCGGATATATGATCGGTAGCTCTTATAATTGCGCGAAATCTCTTCCTTGCTGTCACCACCGAATTTCTCGAGAAAAGCATTCGCAATAGTGAGGGCAACCATGGCTTCGCCCACCACAGCAGCCGCAGGCACAGCGCAGACGTCTGAACGCTCGTATGCTGCCGCAAGGGGACGTTTCGTTACAATGTCCACGGATGCAAGAGGCTTCCTCAGGGTCGGAATCGGTTTCATGGCTGCAGTCAGGGTGACTGGCATTCCGTTGGTCATCCCCCCTTCGATGCCGCCGGCATGATTTGTTTTTCTGAAAAAAGGCATTACTTCTGGGTCTGTTGATTTCCGGTAATATATTTCGTCCATCACTTCCGAACCGGGCAGTCCGCCCATGGCAAAGCCGCTGCCGATTTCAACGCCTTTTATCGCCTGAATGCTCATGAGCGCCTGTGCCAGCCGGCCATCAAGCTTCCTGTCCCACTGAATATGACTGCCTAACCCCATCGGCAGGCCTGTGGCAAAGACCGTAAACAGGCCGCCAAGCGAATAGCCATTTTTAATGGCCTTGTCAATAGCTGCAATCATTTTGCCTGATGCGACGGTATCAGGGCATCTGACCGATGATTTTTCTGCCAGTTTGAATAGGGCCAACAGCTGTTTTTCTGTTGCACATGCCGGTTTCTTAACGCCGGCAGCTCCGATCTGAATCACGTAGCTTCCGACCGTTATGTCAAAAACCGAAAGTATTCTCTTGGCAATAGCGCCCAGTGCCACCCGCATGGCAGTTTCTCTGGCGCTCGATCGCTCCAGAATATCCCGCATATCTTTCGTATTATATTTTACGGACCCGGCAAGATCTGCATGGCCCGGTCGAGGTTTGGTAACCGGAGGGATGGAAAGAGCATCCGTTTCGTATTCGGACATGCCCTTCTGCCAATTATCCCAGTCCTTATTGACAATCTGCAGCGCGATCGGGGCACCCAAGGTCTTGCCCCATCGTACGCCCGAAATAATTTCTCCGTGGTCCGTCTCGATCTTCATCCTGCCGCCGCGGCCATATCCGCCCTGCCGCCGCTTCAGGTCCCGGTCAATATCGTCCGAGGAGAGGGAAAATCCTGAAGGGATTCCATCAATAATCCCTGTAAGGGCCTTCCCGTGCGACTCGCCTGATGTAAGAAATCTCAGATGCGCCATGCTCTCCGTTTATACCTCTCTTTCCTGATAACGACTTTATTCTGTCACTATGTTATTGAAATCATAAGAGTAAAGTAAATAGAAGTCTTATGTACTGTCTGGGCCCTGTATGGCAAAATATGACACGAGAAGTTTATGGGATAATGGACCGTTTTCCTCATCTTCATGAATTGAGTGTCATTTTATATTGCCCGGGTGAAACTTTATAGCGCTCGAGCGGCAGGAGCATAAAATCGTTCCAGTCGCTGGGGAAAAGTTCAAGCGTAAGGCTCCTCTGACCGCCGAGTATCTCGCCGGAGAGCCTTGCATATCCTTTGCCTCCCTCAAAGGCAAGAGACCTGACCGTTATCCTGTCACCTTCAACGGACAGGGCGCCTTTGCCCTTCTCAAAAAGGTTCGGCGGCAGATCGAACCCCGACACAGAAAGCTTTTTCCAGCTGATCTGTTCAGCCTTGACTTCAATATCGGCTTTTCTGCCTGATACGGTCACTCTGCCGGAAATCGGCGCAGTGAAAGAAACCTCTGCAGGCACGATCAACGCTGCGGTATCAAAGGGGACGTCGTGAAAGCTAGCCTCTCCTTTGACACTGCCGTCAAGGCCCGCAGACAAAACAGCCGTTATCTCTTTTGAATGTACGTCTATCCCTATACGCCCGAAAATGAGCGGCAGGAGGTGAATATCGAGTGTCGCCTCATCGAGCAGCAACAGCCTCGCGCCCTCCTTGCCGGCAAAGGATGCATTCGTGAAATGGTACCCTGTCAGAAAGTTACCGCCTGACTTGCCGGCACTCAACACCACTGCCTGCTGAGCATCGTTAAACTTCGATATGATCTGCAAAGGCGTAAGAAAAAAGAAGAACGTAAGAAAGACCGTCAGTATTACGGCGGCCAGGACAACGACGATCTTTTTCATGTGATGTGAGAAACCAGGAGACTGATATTGAGCAGGGTCGGATTTTCAAAGCTGACCGCAATCGAGCACTTTTTTACCTTCACCAGCACGCCGGCGTTTAATATCCGGTATATGAAGTTAACTGATGTATTGATGTCTACGCCCTCGATCTTAAGCTCATAATCGTCTCCTTTGAACCGGGCATCCTCTCTGTGCGTAATAAAATGTATCTTTTTCAGGTTCTTTGAAAGTCCGCATTCGGTTGCGATCTTTTCGGTCTCTGATACAAAATTTTTGTTCTTGCTCTCTTCAACCCTTGCCTTCAGGGCCTTTGTCTCTTCCGACATGGAAATAAGTCCGGCCCTGTTGCCGCTCATCTCGGCATACACGGACTCCATCAGCGCAAGCCTTTTCAGGGCACCGTTCACCCCTGCATGAAGGAAAAGAACTGCAATAAACAGCAAGGCAAGGGCTCCGGCAGCAACAAGCAGCTTTTTCTTATCATTATTCATGGATTGTCACCTCTAATGCAAACCCGGATTTACCGTCCGGCATGTTCTTCGTCTCGAGGAGCTGAACCTCGCCGAAACTTTTTTTCAGGGTGTTTCTGAATTGGTCTGCGGAAGCGTAGTCTGCAGCGTCTCCCTTAAGCAGGACCTTGTTGCCATCCATAGTGATCTCTTTCACTCTGACCCCTTCCCGCGAACTCTCCGATACCGACCTGAGGGTCCCGAGCACCTCAATCCCCTTGAAGGCCCGGTAGTTCTGCTTCAGTTCGGTCAGTTTCGACTGAACGCCGTAATACAGGTCAGACGGCATCTTCTGGTTCGGGAACAGGCTGGCGTATACAGAAGACACTTCTTTGGTTATCCTGGATTCTTTCTTCAGAACAAGGAAATACCTGACCGAGAGTCCAGCCGTAAATACCAGCAGGACAGCTGCTGCATACAGAAATAACGTCCGGTAAACGTTCATCGCCTTTCTCTTGTTTTTTTCTCCGGTGAGACCCGAAGGCGCAAGGTTAAGCGCTGTCTTATAGAAAAGTCCTGCATCAGCGCAATATTCAGAAAGCCTGTTGTCCCATACAGGAGAAAGTGTGGTAAGGTTCAGTCCGGCCTTTACAAATGGGGCTATATATTTTTCTGCGGCCTCCTTTTTCAAGGCAAACACAATCCCTTCGGTGCCATTTTCAGCAGTCGCGAGAGGGTAAAAATCGAACAGAAGCTCCGAAGAAGGAGACAGAAAAAGACCTTCCATCTCAAAGGGAAGAATCTCTCTTATTTTGTCGCCTTCCAGATGAGGCAGAACGCACTTGCGCATCGAGAAAGCGTCAAGGCCGATATAAAGCCTGATGTCCCTGTTCCTTTGCAGTGACGGCAGAAGATCTTCGATCTTTTCTGCCGCATCAGAGGACCGTTTCGCCTCCTCGTCATACAGGCGGAACCCGCCGTTTTCCTCATAGAGACATAAAGCCATTATTGTTCCCTCCAGTATTTTAGGACTGCCCTGCCCCCGCCCAGATCAAAACCGGCCTCCGCAGTCTCTATCAAGTCATTGCGCTCTGCCTTTACGGTCACATTATAGCTGGTACTTTTCACCGTTATGAGATCTGATATATGATAGCCGATCTTTTCCATGCCAGGTACATTTAGCAGGTCGGCCGTCTTTATAAAGGGTTTGCTTTCCCTTACTTCAATGATTCTTCTTGCCAGCGTATCAGTCATCTCCGGGTGAAGGGACTTCAAGAGAGGCAGGTCGGCCGTATTTATATTTATCATCACCCTTTCGCTTCCGAAAACCGTAATGTAAGGCTCAACAGCCTTCAAAACATCGTCTGGAAAGATATAGCTCAACTCCGACAAAGAAAAGAGCAACTGATTCTTGGCACGGTCCTCGCCGCCCGGCACCCTCGGAATGTTATCAGCATCGATGAAGTCCGCAAGTCTGTCGGCATACTCTTCGCTGATCTTGAGTTCCCGCAGAAGCCTTCTGAAGATATTGCAGCTGGTTTCGCTCAGAACCGGATTCCCTGAACCGAGCAGATTCACATTGAACTTGCTGTTATTGTCTTCCAGAAAGAGCCCGACAGTCGTATCTTCAATCTTCTCTTCAAAAGAGATGACTCTCTGGTCACTGAAATTGGTCTGTGATAACAGTTCAGCAGCCTTTTCTGCCGTAAGGATATAGGCTGACTTAACCAGCAGTGACATCCTTTCAGACTCATTGAAATTATTGGCCGTATTTACATATCCATACACTGTCCCGGCAAAATGAATTACCGCAGCCGTAGTGACTGCCAGTATCAGCAGTACGATAACAAGGACATAGCCTTTTCTAGAGCGCATCGTTCAGCATGAGAGAGCATATCTGGGAATATGTCTCGCCCTCTTTGCCTCCTTTCAGCAGGAGTGATAACTTCACGTCTTTCGGGACCTTCTTAAGCTTTGTCGAATCATATACTTTATCGTATCCCTCATCCAGCACCTGTGCACTGAAGCCCTCAACATCTTTGAGAACGGTTATTTTTATCGGTTGTCCGCCCTTTACTACATCCGCAACCGTCTTTAGGATATTCAGCCTGCCCTCCTTGTCTTCCACCACCTCATAACTGATCACCTTCAGCCCGTCCCTGAAAAAGCAGGTGAAGGTGAGCCGTGAAGCAGGCTTGCCGTAGAAGTCCTTCTCTTCGATCTTAATGCCCGTATAATCCGTATTTCTGGCATAGTATATACTCTCAACCTCTTTCCTGATCATGCTTAAGAGGTTAAAGGCCTGCTCCTTCTCCTGCATCTTTTCGTATACGCCTGCCGTGCCTTTTTTTACCGTAAACAGAAGCGTGTAGGCCGACCCGATGACCACTGCGGCTATGGCAAGCGCCACGAGTATCTCGATCAGCGTGAAGCCGCTTTTATTGCCAGCCTCCATATCATTTCCTCATGTAAACAAGGAGCGATGCCTCATCCCTGCCGGACCTGGCCATTGAGGTGACCTTCTTCAGGTGATATTGCGCATCTTCCGTCTTTATCTCGTATTCTATACCGTCTTTTGTGCCGGTCAGTTCTATGAGTTTTCCGGTCCTGTAAAGGTAGAGGTTTTCCTTTGCCCGAAGCACAAGCCTAAGGCTGTCTTTCTTCCTGCCAAAGACATCGATATGATAGGAAAATGAGGTAAGCACCACCAGAAATACCCCGCTCACAATCGCAAGAGAGACCAGGACCTCGATAAGGGTGAACCCCTTCATCTTACTCATCGAACTTCCTTTTGCCTTCCTCAATCTCGACTTCACCAGAGAGGTTATTCAGTATGATAGACGTCTCTCTCCCATTTTTCGTGAGATAAAACGCAATGAGTTCTTCCTGTATCGAAGGGCTGAAGGTGACGATTACCTGGCCTTCTTTTACGGTTCCTTTCGAGGGGATAAAAACCTCCCATATCTCGCCCTCGTTCATATCGATAATCCTGGGCTTATCTTTTGCCTCGCCCCTTGCACCACGTACCCTGAACTGGCGTTCTTTGAAGTCGATCGTAAAGAATATCTCTTTTTTTGTAGCAACAGCCTCATTCCTGAGCTTTCTGAGGGTCGAGGCAAGCGCAGCGTTATCGTCCTTTACCAGTCCGCCCCAGACGCTCGGGAATGATATAAAGGCAAGCGTCGTGATTATGAACAGGACAACAAGCAGTTCTAACAGGGTAAACCCTCTCATACACAGTCACCTTCAGACACTGCCGGCGTTGGCTTCGCAGTCAACTCCTTAATTCCTCATATCCGGCCGTATGCGCAGCTTGAATCCGTATCACTCCAACTCCCAGTTTTTTATGTCAGCGTCCTTGCCGTCTCCTCCCGGCTTTCCGTCAGAGCCATAGGAGATCATATCAAAATCGCCATGGCTTCCCGGAGACAGATACAGATAAGGGTTTCCCCAGGCATCCTTCGGTATTTTATTCTTCTCCAGGTACCCGTCATCCTTGTATTTTTTCGGTATGGGTTCTGATGCCGGCTTTGTGATGAGGGCATCGAGCCCCTGATCGGTTGTGGGATACAGGCCGTTGTCAAGTTTGTAAAGCTTCAGGGCAGTCTCAAGGTTTTTCATCTGCAGCTTTGTCTCTGCTATCTTGGCGTCGTCAGTACGACCAAGCATCTTCGGCGCCACAAGAGCGGCCAAAATACCAAGGATGAATACCACAACAAGCACCTCGATAAGCGTAAAGCCCTTCTGTCTTTGGTGGTTGGTGGTTGGTGGTTGGGGTCCGACAAAACCCGAAACGTTCTGTAAACTCTGCATCCGCATATTCTTCTCCTTATTTAATGATCTGGTTCATCTGGAATATGGGCAGGAGAATGGATATCACCATAAAGCCCACAACTGCACCCATCACCAGGATGATTGAAGGTTCAAGCACCCGGAGAAAGTTGTCGATCGATTTTCTGAAATCTCTTTCCGCCATATCCGCTATCCTTTCGAGCGGTCCTTCAAGCCCACCGGTCTTCTCGCCGGTTATCACCAGCTGAAGAAATGTCGGGGGCAGAAAAAGTGCGAGATCTGACAGTTTTTTCCCTTCTTTGACTTCTTTCTTGATCCTGTCTATCTCTGATGCAAGGTACTCGCTGCCCGAAACGTCCCTGGAATATTCGAGCGCCTTTATTATCGGGACCCCTCCTGCAAGAAGAAGGCTCAGGACCCTGCAGAATCTTGAGATAGAAAGGTTCCTGAATGACTTCAAGGGAGAATAAAACAGCTTTTTTGATATCTGCATCGTCTGTTTCCGGTAATAGACCCTGCCCGAAAAAAAAGCGGCTGCTGCAGCAATGATCAGCAGATACCAGTACCCGTAGAGAAAATTGCTAAGCCCCATGAATATTCTCGTTATATAGGGCAATGGTATTTTCTGGTCCATGAATATTCCGGTCACCTTTGGAAAGACAAAGACAAAGACAAAAAATATCAGCAGCAGTGAGACCGTAACCATAAAGATAGGGTATATCAGTGCCGATCTGACCTTGTCTTTCAGTTCCTTCTCCCTCTCTAAAAAACCGGCAAGGCTCGCAAGCACAATATCCAGCCTCCCTGATTCTTCACCTGCCCTCACCATAGAGGCAGCATACTGAGGGAAGAAGTCCTTTCTGAGCTCCATGGCGCCGGAAAGGCTGAGGCCCTTCACAACATTATTGTAGACGTCCTCCATAACCTTCTTCACATTTCCCACGGTTTCTCCGGAGATTGACTGGATAGCGGCAGGCACCAGGACGCCAGAAGATATCATTGCAGAAAGGTTAATGAAGATATCGGAAATGCTTAGACCCTTTTCGAGCCTGAAGCCTGATTTTTCATCCTTCCCGATCTCCTTTACGTAAAGGCCCTTTTTCCTGAGGTCAACAATAGCTTCATCTTCATCTCGCGAGAAGGTCTTGCCGCTTATCTCCCTGCCTTTGGTATTGTAAGCGAGATACTTAAAATTCGGCATAATCCTGGTTTGTAACTCTGAGCACTTCTTCAAGGGTGGTGCTCCCCTTCTTTACCTTGCTGATCCCGTCATCCATAAGCGTCGCCATGCCTTTTTGGACCGCTCTCTGCTTGATGGTCCTTGCGTCCTTCTTGGCAAGGACCAGATCTTTTATCTCTTCGTCTATCGAGAGGAACTCAAAGATTCCTGTCCTGCCCAGATAGCCTTTGCCCCTGCATTCCGGGCAGCCCTTGCCCTTGTACACGGTCTCAACATCTTTCAATGCAGGAAACCCTGACTTTTCTCCTGGACTGAGTGCCACCGGCGTTTTGCAGAAATCGCATACCTTCCTCACGAGCCTCTGAGCAAGCACTCCAGACAGTGATGACGCAACCAGGAAAGGTTCAATCTCCATATCCACCAGTCTCGTGACAGCCGAGGCCGAGTCGTTTGTATGCAGTGTAGAGAGGACCAGATGGCCGGTGAGAGAGGCCTGTATGGCGATCTCTGCGGTCTCCCGGTCCCGAATCTCGCCCACCATTATAATATCAGGGTCCTGCCTGAGTACTGACCTGAGGCCGGCAGCGAAATTCAGGTTTATTTTCGGGTTCACCTGGATCTGTCCAACCCCTCTAATCTGATATTCCACGGGGTCTTCGATCGTGATGATATTTTTCTCCTCGCTGTATATCTTGAGCAGGCTGCCGTACAGTGTCGTTGTCTTTCCGGAACCCGTGGGGCCTGTTACAAGCAGTATGCCATTTGACCGGGAAAGCAGAGACGCAAACTGAGGCATCCTGCTTTCACCAAGTCCAAGCTCCTCAAGGCTCATTACACCCTTCATGCGGTCGAGTATCCTCAATACCGCCCTCTCACCGAAAAAAGTAGGAATAATAGAAACCCTTATGTCGATGTCCTTACCGCCTACAATAAGGCGGATACGCCCATCCTGAGGCAGCCTCTTTTCAGCGATATCCAGATTGGCAAGCACTTTGATGCGTGAGATGAGTGCGTCCTGAATTATCTTGGGCGGCGTTATGAGCTTTTTCAGTATTCCATCTATCCTGAACCTCACCTCAAGCTCCCTCTCGTAAGGCTCAATATGGATATCACTCGCCCTCTCTTTCACCGCTTCAAGAAAAAGGGCATTAAGCAGTTTTATAACCGGCGCCTCGTCCTTCAGTTCAAGGAGGTCTTTTGGCAGCTCGGCTGACTGCGAGAACATCTTCAGGTCTTCCCCGGAGATTTCTCCCATGACCGTTTGTGCGGACGGAATAAGGCTGTAGGCCTGGTTGAGCAGACTCAAGAGCGTCTCTTCAGGGCATAACCCGTATTCAAAACCGAGGCCGAACTTCTTTGCCATGTCGCGCAGGGCGAATCTGCCGTTGTCATCGCAGACCAGGCCGAATAATGTATTGTCTTCCTTCTTGTACACAAGGAACCGGTTGTTCCTTGAAAACTCAAAGGGGACATCCTTCAGCACGCTGACATCGATATCAGAGATCTGAAGGGAGTTGACTTCCCGGCTCACTGGTCCTTCACCTTCACGTCGGGTTCAATATGCTCTTTGAGGCTGGACTTGTCATCAGACATCTGTCTGGTAAAATCAGCCTTCTTCCGCTCTGAGAGGGCCGCAAGGTCAGCGGAATTCCTTATGATATGTGGAGTCAGAAATACAACCAGGTTCGTTTTTGTCTTGTTCACGGACTTGAACTTGAAAAGATATCCCAGATACGGTATGTCGCCAAGCCCCGGCACCTTGGTAATTATTTCCTCGCCCTTTTCCTGCATTAGGCCGCTAATTACAACGGTCTGGTTATCCCTCACAACAACGGAAGTCTTTGTTGAACGCTTTGTCGTGGTCGGGCCCACCTCGGTAAGGATACGCACGTTGGTCTCCTGCTTCAGGGAGGAAATCTCCTGATAGAGGTCGAGCTTGACATACTCCCCTTCGGTTATCTGAGGTGTCAGCTTGAGCATAATGCCCACGTCCTTCCGCTCGATTACATTGAAGAGGCTTCCTGTGGACGTACCCGTCGTATTGGTCTCTCTCTTTGATATAAATGGCACATTCTCTCCGACAATAATCTCAGCTTCTTTATTGTCAGAGGTGAGTATCTGGGGCGTCGAGAGCACATTCACCGCGTCCCTGAACTCATTGACGCTGAAGAGGGCTGAAAATCCGGGGATAGTCAGATTGGTCGTTGTCGTTCCGTCAGAGACCGGCACACTGAAAAAATTGCCCATGCCGCCTACAGACATACCGGCCAGCCCATTGATGATTTCGAGCATGGAGTTGCTGTCCATCGTTCCGAACCCTGCGACCGCGCCCTCGCCATTGTTCCGGGCTATGGTGCGCCATTTGGAACCAAGCTCTTTGAGCTTATCCAGTGACGCCTCCACAATCATGGCCTCCACATACACCTGTTTGCGCCGCTTGTCCAGGTCCTTGATAATGCCCAACAGGTTCTGGTAAAGCCCGGCAGGCGCATTTACAATGAGCGAATTCGTCGCCTTGTCTGCCGTGATCGTAACCTTACTTTTCGTATCCTGGGGCTGTTTTGCCTTTTCCTCAATACCCTTGACAACGCCGTCCAACACCTTTGCCATCTCGATCGCATCAGCGTTTTCAAGAAAATAGACCTTGATGTTACCTGTCATATCTATCTGCGGAATATCAAGGAGGGCAACAAGTTTCTTTATCGATTCTTTGGCATAGTTCGAGCCGATCAGAATAAGGGCATTGAGCCTGGTATCTGCCATGACCCGAATCTCATCGCCCCCGATCACGGCCTTGTCCTTTTTCTGCAGCGACTCATTGATCGTTTTCGCCATATCTTCCGCCACACCGTTTTTGATCTGGTATAACTCAGGATCATCCTTCGCAAGTGGCTGGTCCACAAAGGAAAGAATATGCTCGATCCTCTGTATGTTCAGCGCATTTTCGACAAGCAGCAGGTAATTGCCCGTCCCGAATACCGAGACATGACCGTCCTTTGAGATAAGGGGCTGAAAAAATTTCAGGGCATGTTCAGCGCTTATGTGGCTCAGCGGTATAAGCTTTGTGATATACGCATCCGTGGCCTTCCCCTCTGCAACCTCGGGGGAGAGAGCCTTTGCCTGGCCGACAGGGACTATCTTGAGCAGGTTGCCAGGCGCCGGTATCAGGGTATAACCCTTCAGATTGAGCACCGAGGTAAAGAGAGAAAAGGCCTCATCAGCCGATATCTTCGAGGGCGCCATAATCGTGATCTTGCCCTTCAGCGTCTCATCGAATATGAAATTCTTCCCCGTCACCTCGCTGATGAACTTCACCACATTGGTAAGCTCAACATCCTGCAGGTTCACTGCTATGAGGTTTTTCTTCGTTTCGGCAGAAACGACCGAAACCAGCAGAAAAACAACCAGAAGACATATACCGATTTTCTTCACAATAGCCCCCCTAATTGATATGGTATACCTGAGTCATCGGTACGCCATTCCTTATTATGTCCAGTTCCATCCTGTCCAGCTCTTTTATCATATTGAATATCTTCACCCCGTCACCCGGCGAATTCAGGTCTATTTTGTTTGCCCTGAGAATAATGTCTTCATTCTTCAGTCCCAAATTTTCATACACACCCCCCAGCCTGACTTCTTTGACCACGAAACCTTCTTGCCTGCCTTCTTTAAGAAGCGGCATAAGCCGGGCGCCCGTAAGCAGCTCATTGGGGTTTTCGAGAAATTTCTTGATCTGCTCCCTGTCAAAGGTCATTTCTTTGCTGTTTTTCATCGTCTGACTGGCAAAGGCCGCGGTTGAGGGGTTTTTTGAAGCAACAGATTCTATATTCGGAAACAGGAGTTCGAATCGTCTGCCGTCATCGGAGATGGTCACTTTGTCTGCTGAGACGGCAGCCAGTTTCCCGGCGCCAAAGACATCCTCCCCGAGCCTGAAAAGCCTCTGCATGGAACCCTTATTTTCTATAAAGGCATATCCGGGCTTATACGTTATAACGCCCTTTAAGACAAGTCCTTTCGGGTCTGTCGCCGTGCCAGACTCCTTCTGGATAACTGAAAATCTGGCGCCCTTTATGCCAAAAGGGTTTTTCTCAACAACAGCAGCAAAGCTTTTTACGGATTGCAAATCCTTCATTCCGGAAGACTTGTCTTCCGTCTTCGTCACGGTCCCCTTTGTCGAGACAAGTTCAAAAATCTTTCCCAGATTAAATGAAACTGACAGGACAAGGACAGCAACGCCTGCGGTATTCAGAAACGCGCTCTTTCTAAAAAAATCCATCGTTTTCATAGATTACCAGAAGGCTATTATATAACAAAAATGACCACCAAATCAGGTTGCTACGAGTTGAAACCTTAGCGATGCCGTACACTTAAGAGGAGACTGCCATGGAAAACTTGCAGGTTTGCCGGATCATGGTGAGAGTCGGGAAACCCTCTGACTGACATCCATATATTGGTAATCTTCGGCTAAGATCTTGTTATAGATAGTTCTGGCATCATCAGTCTTGCCTGAAATTTCATAATAGAGCGCCAGATAGTAGTATGGTTCGAGATTTGACCTGTTGACCGGCTCATTGTTGATCGCTTTATTGAACTTCTCAATAGCAAGGTGCGCCATGCCTTTCTGGCCAAATATCCTGCCGATAGCTACAGAGGCGGTTTTATAATCAGGGGATTCAGGTTCTATCTTCTGAAGAACTGTCAGCGCATTATCAATAAGTTCAAGCTGCATAAAGTGCTTGCCTGCCCGCAGATATTCACCGCCTTTTGCATAGAGTTCTGCAACCTTCCTGTCGATTTGTCCGGTCTTCTGATATGCCTCCGCTGCAGGGATATAGTTCCCCGCCTTTTCAAAGGCTTCGGCCGCCTTTGAAAAATCATTTCCCCTGAGGTACATCTCTGCCGCATCGTTGAAGGAGCCGGCCATGGCGTATAACTCACCGGCCTTCAAATAGCTGCCCGCCTCCATACATATCTCTGCAGCCAGCAGAAGGTCACCTGCCTTTTCGGCAAACAACGCCGCCTCCTGCAGCTGTCCTTTCCGATAAGATATGTTTGACAGGATCTCATGTTGTCTTCTGAACTCCCCGCCTCTGCCAAATAATTCTGCTGCCTTTTCAGGATTGCCCGAGTGCAGATAGCATTCTCCAGCCCGGAGGAAATCGCCCTTCAGCTCATGCGCAGCCGCGGCATCATAAAAGAGACGCGCACGTTCAAAGATCCTGATCGCCTTGTCATATTGACCGGCTTTTTCATACAGTTTCCCGCTCATAAGCGCATATCTGCTTCCGGATGCTTCCATGGATACAGGATTTCTCTGCTCGATAAAGCAGGCCTCATAAGACTCGGCTGCCTTCATGAAGTCACCAGCTTTTTCATAGAGCTCAGCCGCTTTAAGGTAATGCCTGCCCTTTTCATACATGAGTGCCGCATTTTTATCATCCTGAATCTTGAGAAAAAGTTCGGCAGCCCTTGTGTTGTTTCCGGCCTTTTGAAAAAATAGCGCTGCCTTTTCAAGGTCTCCGGTCTTTTCATGGATCTCGGCTGCAGAGGCATACTCCTCTGCCTCAAGATACTGAACTGCCGCCTTTTCATAGGCATTGATCGACTGATAAAGCTGGGCTGCTGTTTTATGGTCCTTTTCGGTCAGTGCCTTTTTTATCCTCCTTTTGATGACTTTTTCTTCTGCTCGATTCATGCTCTTTTCGGCAAAGTATCTTCTCAGAGGTTGAAACGGCCGTAGAAAGACGCCAAGAAGAACCGACAATATTTTTTTGGCAATAACAAACAGGATAAGAAGGAGTATGGCTGCGAGAAAATAGTGGACATACTCTGCTGCCCACGGGATATGCAGATAGCCGGCGATTACCCCTGCAATATCATGCAGCGGGGATATGAGATCATGAATAAATTTCATTTTTTATGCTTTCACCGAAGTATCCGTGGCTTAACAACCTTTCTATAGCCATGCGCTTTCATCTGTCTGTATCGGAGTCCTGATGAACGCAAGACAAAAAAAAGGGCGGGGGTTTAGCCCGCCCTTTCTCATGTATGCCCTACAAAATGGCTCGTCAATTCCTATGGCACGATCGTTGTCGTTAAGGTCAATGTGCCACTCGCATGTCCCGCTGCGGAGGCTGTCACTAATGTGGCCAGCGTATTTGTAGCTGTAAGCGGCCCTGCTGTAGACGTGTGCGTCAGCGTAGCGGTACACGTTCCCCCAGGCACCAACGAGCACGGAGCTGGGATCGTTGCGGAGAGTACAGATGTTGCAAAATCTGCAGTAGGAACCGCCGGGGTATCCGATGTCTTAGTGAGAGTAAACGTTGCAGCAGCGCATGCTGCACTGTCGTTATTATGCACCGTAAGGTTATAGGTTACGGAAGCAGGAAGAACACCCCCGGCTGAAATATTTTGTGCTACGCCGGGCACAACTGTTATTGTTGGCGCAGCTGCTGTACAGATTCCAGCAGTAATCGTAATCGTTACGGTCACTGTTGCACCTGCAGAATCCCGAACCTGTACCGTAACCGCTCCGGCTGCCGTTCCAGGAGCAACGGTAGCAGTAAAGGTCCCATTGGCCGCCACTGCCGATAAGGTCACCGACGGGTTACTTGCAGTGACGCTGTAAGCCGGGTTTCCACCGGTGATGGTGAAGATTCGACTGCCGCCAGCCAAGCCGTCTATAGTCGCAGACGTCGGGAAGACTGCCAGGGCCTGCGTCACACGGATAGGAACAGTGCCGATCACGACTCCCTCCACCTTTGCAGTCACCGTACATGTCCCCTCTGTTACAGGGGCGGTAAATACACTCGCGGCCACACCGTCAGTTGTCTGTCCAAATGGCGTTACTGTTCCGCACGTTGTCGAGAAATTCACTGTTGTGCCGTCAGGCGCTTTTGCGCCGGTATTGAGCATAACAATAGCGGTTAAATCAGATGTGCCGCCCGGGGCTACCGTCAGAGGATCAGCCGTAAGCGATGAAGCTGCAGCCGAAACCACAACCGGCCGCAGGAAGAGGGTCACCATATTGGCAGCCCCATTACCCGCAAAAGCAGTGACATTGACGTGTGTCTCTGTGTCCCGGATAGATGTTGGGGAGACCTTAAATATAGCCTTAGCCTGACCATATACATTCGTTTCCGTTTCAGCTCTGACCACTACCGCTTCTGCATGGCTCGTGCCCCAGGAAACTCCCCAACCCCCAAGAACAGGAACCCCTCCTGCATCAAAGATTGTGGCCAATACTTCAAAGGTATCATCAGCATCTGATTCAAACAGCGTAAAATCGGACACTTCATTATATGTGCTGTTGCCGGGGACGCTATTTACTTCCATAGACATGCTGGTTGCAAGCACATCGTTTGTAGAGAAGTAAACGGTCTTCCGGTCTCTTACGATCCCTGAGCCGGCAGTAACCTGTGCAACGATCGTGGCAAACCCAGGGGTAGTCGAGGAGAGTCTTACCTCGGCATTACCCTGGCTGTTCGTAGTTGCGGTTACTGCACTCAAGATTCCGGTTAATGACATGTTCGTAAAGCTCACGGGATAATTAGCAACAGCATTGCCGTTGCCGTCAAGCACCCTGGCCTTTAAGGTGATAAAGGAATTCGTCTGGGCGATAAATTGAACCGGGAGCAGCTTAACTACCGAAGGCACACCGGTATTTACGCCAGGAGGTGCTGCTGAACTGCCAGTCCCTCCACCGCCGCATCCGGCAAGGAGCACTGTCATGCAGATCAATAGTATAAATATTGGCAATAATAATTTATTTTTCATAGTTCCTCCTAATTGGTAGCTGCCGTCATCATTACTGACAGGTCTCAAAGTCATCTATCCAGAAATCATATTCAATCGGGAAATAGCCAGTGCCGAAATCATTCCTATATTTGCAGTAGTATTTTGCCACATAATGGGTAGGTCTTTCAGAGGGAACATTTATGCCGCCAACCAAGGCGCTCCAGAAATCATGCTTTCTCTGTATATCAATGAGCGGAACTGAACATGTTGACGCTGTGCTGTCAGTAAGGATGCAGTTTGGATAGAACGTCAATGAAGGGATGACCGGAGCGGAAGGGTCTTCAACTGCCCTGAGATAGGTTATGGTGCATTCCTCTACACTTGCCGGAAAAGGAGGATTCGCAACACCGCTTTCATTCAGCCTCTTGGCAAGTATGTTTATCTCTGCGTCCACCCGGAAAAGACCTTTTTCATACGTCGCAACACCGTTAGCATCGACAGAGCAGACATGAACATTTGCATCAATATCCGGCGTCAGGTCCGTCGTTGTCGGAACCCCTTTAATGCTTACGGACTGGATCACGATGCCTGTATCGCTGCTTCCGGTAGAGCCGGGCGCTCCAACATCACCGCCACCGCAACTGAAAAGCGGCAATGTCAGCAAAACCATCAAGCCTGATATAAGAACTTTACCTTTCATGTTTCACTCCTTGTTTCTATATTTCAATGTTATTGGCAATTTGCAATTAACTTAAATATCTGCTCATAGCTTCTCTGTCATTCCTGCAGTTCCTGCGCAACAATCCCGTTGCGTTTAGGCACCTGCTTTCATCCGCAACAGGAACTCTATTTTAGACTGACGTTGCTCTCGATGACTCTGGGCGTAACAAATACAATAATTTCAAATTGATTCTTGGAATTATTATCATTCTTGAATAATTGTCCAAGAAGCGGGACTTTACTCAGGCCCGGAATGCCTTGATCACTATGCGACTCACTATATTTGTAGACCCCGCCGACAACAAGAGTCTCACCATTGTTTACAAGGACTTTTGTCTTAATGTCCGTATTGGTGGTATCTGCTCCGACATTTCCGCCGGCATTGATTAATTGCAGCAATTCTTTTTTCACAATTGAAAGATCAAGAATTATCGCGCCGGCCGGAGTAATTTTTGGCGTAACTTTAAGCGTGAGATCAACCGGAACTGTTTGTAATTTTGGCTGTCCATCTTTATCCGTGGAAGGCAGCTGTAACTCACGCCCCTGCTTAATGGATGCTTCGATGTTGTTCATCGTCAGGAGCCTTGGATTTGACAATATCTTCCCTTTTTTATTCTCCTCCATGGCCGATAGACGAACGTCGAGTGCCATAGTGCCTGCTCTATTGATAAATCCGAACCCGAGCTGTCCTGCTATAGATGACGCAGGCACATTAACCAGGAAATTGCCAGGCGCTGCAGTTCCGGCCAAGCCCTGGTTGCCGACACCGTATGTTCCATTTCCAGTAGCTTTCGATGCAAATGCTCCCCACTGAACACCAAGGTCGTGTAAATAGTCCGTATTGACTTCAACGATTCTCGCCTCAATTAAAACCTGTCTGGCCTGCAAATCTTCCGTATCGATATCTTTCAGAAGGGCCTCTACTTTCTGCAGGTTCAGTTCAAGATCGTTAACGATGATATTGCTACTGTCTTTGTCAGTACTCAAACTACCCCTTGAACTGAGCACCTTAGCCTTGTCAATAGCTTCCTTGATCTTATCCACATTGGCGTAGTTCACGGTAAAGATCTTCGTAACAAGATCACCGGCTTCAGACTGGGCCTTTTTGTTATTTTTTATTTCATCAAGCTCTTTCGCTACCGCAGTAGTCGGTAAAACCCTGATGATATTGCCGTCAACAATTTTGGACAGATGGAACGTCCTCATGATAATGTCGAGAGCCTGATCCCAGGGCACATTAATTAGTTTTAGGGTTATTTTTCCTTTCACTTCGGGATTAACAACGATATTATATCCGCTTACATCTCCCAGTAGCCTGAATATGGGAATAATATCCGCATCCTGGAAATCAAGAGAAATCTTCTTGCCCGAATAGGCCCCATCGGTTGTAGTGGCAGATACCGCTGATTCTTTGGCAACAACTGCCGGTTCCGATGCAACAGGCGCCGCACCAGCGGCCGATTCTTTGGCTGCGTTAGTCGATGCACGCTGAGGCTGGGCATCTTCCTTGTTCATAAGCGATATTTCAATTGAGTTACCGATTGCCGTTACATCGAAATTTGTTTTTTCCTTCAGGTCAAGCACGATACGCAGTTTGTCCTTGTGCTTTCCCGCCCGTATGCCTTTAAGAGGAGACATAGTTTGAGACGGTAAGGCAGCACGTAACGCCGTGTCAGGGATATCAACAACAATACGCTCATTCACGGGGAAGACATTCGGAATCATTGTACCATTGCCGCTGATGATTACTTTTACCGTATCAGCTGATTTCTTTATGGTTATGCTGTTTATTTCGGTAGCTCTGGATGCTGCAGGCGATGCTTCTTTTTCTGCCGGGACCTCTACCGCAACAAGTCTTACCAAAGGCTTAGGATCTGCTTCAATGCTTTTGGCCTCGGTAAAAACCATAGGATCATCTTTTTTGATGGAAAGAATAAGCGTGTTGTCTTTATATTCAGGGCTAAGGGAGGAAGGGCTCTGCAGAACAATATCAAGCCTTGTCATACGTGTCGGCGAATCGATCTGCTGAGGCACAACTTCAGTGACCATGCCATTATCGGAAACGATCTTGTCCGTAAATGCACCAATGCTCATGTCTGGAATTTCGATGGTCGCTCTGTAGGGATCGTTTGTCTTGTTCAGCGTATAGGTGAATGGCTTGCTGCTCTGGATCGTAAGACTGTTTTCATCAACCCTGAGTGAGGTAAGGGCAGGAACTTCGATTGTCTGGGATGACTGCTTGACTGCCTGCGTATTTGCGCAACCCAGCAGCGCTATCAGGACAAAAATAGTTATTAATGGTTTCAGGAGTGTATATTTTCTCATTATTCCTCCTCCTTGCGGAGTTTCAGTATAGTATCCTTGATTTTGAGCTGACCTTTGTAGTCTTTGACCTTTTCGGTAATGATTACTGAATCAGGAGTAATTTCACGAACTTTACCGCCATATATCCCCAAGGTCATACCTTTTCGAATCGTAAATGATTTATTGTCCGGCAGGGTTATCATAGCATAAGACTGCTGCCGGTCCCATACGATTGCAATCAGTTTTATCTCGTCAACATCAAAGGATTCAACGGGAGAAGCTCCCTTCAAGGCCTGGCGAGTACCGGTCGGTTTAACTTCAACGAGAGAGGTAAATGGATCTCTCCGGTCCTTGGGTTCATAGACATACACTTCTTTCTCGACCTTGATTTCGGCAGTCGGCACTGCAGCCTGCTGAGATGGAGCCGCAGGCACAGGCTTCGCTGCCTCAGGTTTCTTTGGAGCCGCAGGCTGTTTACCACCGCAGCCTGATACTATGAACAAAGCAGTTGAAAGAACAAAGACAAGAAGTATCTTCCCGGTTTTCATCATTTTGCACCCGCCGGAGCCGGGGCCTTGGCTGCCTCCGCATCAGAAACTGAAGAAAAGGTTGCGGCAGTAAATGAGACCTGCAATGATGTTCCGCTTTTTTCTTTCTTGGGGCTTCCGAGTTTCATATTAGAAATATTGACAATCCTGTTCAGTTTGGTGAGACTGCTGAGAAAATATCCAAGATTATGATATGAACCGACGACATCAACCGATACCGGTATTTCATGAACAATGCCGCTCGGATGCGCCTTTTTTGGGGACGGTTTCCACGATTTTATCTCAAGACCGGCTGCAATTCCCATATCAGAAACCTGTTTTAAGAGGCTTGATATTTCTTTCTCATCAGGGAGTTGTTCTTTCAGTTCATTGATCCTTTTTACCAGTCTTTCATTTTCTGTCTTCAATACGTCAAGCTTGGCAGCTTTTGCCTGGCTGGCAGCGATTTCGTTATTCTGTTTGTCGATCTGTGTTTCCAGAACCTTGATCTGCTTCAGCTTAGGACTAATCACCAGAAACAGTACCAGCAGCGCGATGATGATCGACGGCAGTACCGCAACGATTATTTTCACATAAGAGGGCAAGGTCTTTATATCAAGTTTGATTGCCATATTATGCTTTCACCTTGAACGTTAATTTGAATGAATATACGGTAGTGGTGGCTACCTTTGACTGTACCGACTCCTGAAGATATACATCCGTAAAGAGCTTGGAGTTCTTCAGGTTATTGACATAATTGACAACGTCGGTATTGGTAAACGCGGTGCAGGAAAGCGATACGTCCAACCCCTTAACCTCCGCGTTCCCCAGCCAAACTCCAGCGGGCAAAAGTGCGCTGATCTCATCAAGGATCTTGATCGGACGGGATTTGTTTCTTCCAAGCTCCTCAATAATATCCTTGCGCTGTTGAAACGTTTTATTCAGTTTTTCGAAGTCTTCGACCGCTTTTATTTTTTCTTTAAGTGCAGCGATGGTTTTTTCGTTTTCCTTAACCTTCGCCTCCTTGGCTGATACCGTGGAACTGAAGTGGTAGGTGATATAGGTGAATATCGCTCCAACGGCTAAGGTAAGAAGAACCGCATAAATCAGAAAAGCCGGGACAGGCTTCTGCTTTTTCTTCTTTTTGGTTGAGAGTAAATTGACTTTTATCATCTGTCGCCCTGATTTCTGAGGGCAAGCCCGACCGCTACAGCCATCATAGGGGCTATTTCCTCAATATAAGAAACATCAAACTTTTTTGGGATCTTGATGTTTCTGAACGGTTCTGCAATCTTTGTCTCTATGCCCGAACGTTCGGCAATCATGGAGGAGAAATTCCTGATAAGGCCGCATCCCCCGCTTAGGATGACTTCCGCGATATCCTCATGCACGGTTGTGCTCCGGTAGTAATCAAAGGAGCGGCTGATCTCACTGAGGATCTCTTCAGACGCCGATTCAATTACGGCGTTTGCATCTTCCGGTGATACATTTTCAACCGACTCGCCCCGTTTCAGTTTTTCCGCGAGTTCATAGGTAATATTGAATTCTCTCTGCAGCGCCTCGGTATGCAGATTGCTGCCAAGGGAACTGTCCCTGGTAAAGACTGATATGCCGCCCTTCAGAATACTCATATTGATTGTACTTGCGCCGATATTGAGCAGGGCAACATTTTTTCCGGGCTCAATCTCGTAATTGATCCCGTACATATTCTCGAGTGCGAACGAATCGATATCAACAACGATTGGCGTGAGACCGGCTTCTTTGACCACCTGGATATATTCGTTAATAATATCTTTTTTTACGGCAACAAGAATAACGTCCATCTGACCCGGTTCATCTTTAGGGCCTATGATCTGGAAATCAAGATTAACGTCTTCAATATCAAAAGGCACATATTGCTCCGCCTCAAACTTAATTGATTCAGAGAGTTCTTCCTCTGACATTTCAGGCAGAGATATTCTTTTGATAATAACGGAGGAATGGCCCGAAATAGAGATGGCTGCGTTCTGCGCCCTGATCCCTGCTGTTTTGAGCATCTCCTTCAGAGAGTCAACAAGACGCAGAGAGTCGATAATTGAGCCGTCAACAATGAGTTCAGGCGGCAGAGAATGGAGATGACAAAGCTCAAGCTCATACCCGCCTTTTGACTCTTTGAGCTTCACCGCTTTGACATAGCTCGAGCCGATGTCTAACCCGATTGATCCTTTTCCGCTAAAAAACATAGCTTATGAATACCAGAAAAAAAAGCTCTTGTCAAGTATTTTTTTTGTATTTATTTCAGAGAGTTCAAACTGAACCCTAAGAAAATGCTTTAAGAAATGCCCATTAAAGTTACAAATTGAGGTTTCTTTCAATGATAATTTTTTCATTTTTCGTCATACCAATCCCGAACAGAGAACCCAGGGAATCCTTCAGTCTAACATAGGCATTATCACGGATTCCGCCGACAATATCCCTGCTTAGAGGTATGCCATTTTTCGCTTTCCTGCAGTCTGATTCGTCAAGTATGACCTCTGACAAATCAGTGAGTGCATGGTCAATAGTTGACACGCATGGCGAGTCGTCGGTTATCCCCTGTTGCAGCATGTCAAAAGTCACTGATGCATCACTCGTAAAGAAACCGATACCTGTTCTTTTAAGCGCCGTGATATGAGCTCCTGTGCCCAGCATAAGACCGATGTCATCGCAGAGCGTTCGTATGTAAGTGCCTTTTGAACAGGAGACCGCTATCTCAACATAGGGGAGTTCTACCAGCAGAATATTAATATCGTAGATCTCAACCGGCCGCTCTGCTCTTTCTACTTCCATGCCTTTCCTGGCCAGTTTATAAAGGGGCTGGCCGTTGAGTTTAATCGCAGAATACATCGGAGGTTTCTGCATTATTTTGCCGATGAATTGATTGACAACGCTGATAATATGTTCTGGTGTAAATGTCGGGACATCCTTTATTTCAATAACCTTACCGTCGGCATCAAGGGTGTCGGTCCTTTCGCCTAATTTCAGCCTCGCTTGATAGGTCTTGTCTTTATCAAGAAGAAAGCGGCTTACCTTCGTAGCCTCGTTCAGGCAGACGAGAAGAACTCCCGTTGCCATAGGATCAAGGGTGCCGGTATGACCGGCTTTTCTGACTCCCAGCAGTCTCTTCACATTCGTGACTGCCTGCTGGGAGGTTATTCCTTTTGGCTTGTCGAGATTGATAATAATATTCATGGATATGAGATAACGAGAGGGAATATCAGAAGGATACTGTTCCGAAAATGTTCCGTTGTTTCATCTCTTCGGCTGGACGTTTCTGCCTGCCGTAAAGAGGGTCTTTTTCAGCGATGTGAGATCTGTCCTGGCCCTGAAGCCAGCAGCATTCCTGTGTCCCCCGCCGCCATAGAGCGCAGCGATTTTTGCAACATTTGCCTGCCCCTTGGATCTCATGCTCACTTTCCAGCGGCCATCCTCGGTCTCCCTGATGAGCGCAGAGATGGCAACAGAATCGATCATGCGCGGAACATTAGCAAAATTCTCCGTGTCCGCTTCGACAGTCCCGGTCTTCCTGAACATAGCTCTGGTGACATGGATCAGGGCTACGTTGTCCCTGATTTCAAGCGTGCCAAGACAAAGATTAAGCAGGTCAAACCGGTTCTTATTCCAACGCTCGTACAAATGCTCGGATATAACGCCCGGTTGTGCACCGGCATCGATAAGCTCAGCGCTTGCCCTGAGCACGTCAGAACTGGTGTTACTGTATCTGAAGGTTCCTGTGTCAACCGCTATTGCCGTGTACAGATTTGTCGCCATAGATTTTGTAAGCCCGATATTCAAGGCTTTTATCAGATGAAATACCATCAGTCCGGTTGCGGCCGCAGTTGGTTCAACCCATCGGATGTCACCGAAGGGCGATTCAGTTTCGTGGTGGTCAATGACAACAGATTTGGCGAATGAATAACCCTCAAGCGCTGCCCGTTCCGGACTGTTGCAATCTAAAAGAATAAGCAGAGGGTTTTTTCTAAGTTGATACCCTAGCGAGGATTTACACTTCTTGTGCCCTGGCATAAACCGGTACGGTTCAGGTACGGGATCCCGGTCAAAGATATGGACTTTTTTCCCATGCGCCTCAAGCGCTTCAGCAAGGGCAAGACAGGAGCCCAATGCATCACCGTCAGGATTAATATGCGTTGCAAGAAGAAAAGCCTGCTCTTTTCTGAGAGCAGTCAGGAGGCTTTCAGGAACTTTCATCTTCTGTCTTAATTTTTCTCAGGAGGCTGTCTATTTTAGAGCCGTATTCAATAGACGTGTCGAGTCTGAACTCCACCGTCGGGATAAATTTCATTTTGAGCCGTTTACCGAGAGCCGCTCGGATAAAGGGTTTGGCGTCGTTGAGGACATGGAGAGTCTGTTCCCGGTCTTCCGGTTTCAGTACGCTCACAAAAATACGAGCCGACTTAAGGTCATCGGACATATCTGCCCCGGTTACGGTTACAAAACCGATTCTCGGGTCCTTCAGCCGATACATGATAATGTCAGCAACCTCCTCGCGGACAAGGTCGCCAACCCTCTGCGAACGTTTATAGGGAAGCATCGATCACCTCATAAGATATGCAGCGCATAAAAATATAATAAACGATTTTCTTTTCTAAAGATAGGTTGCAGTCAGCGACCCGCGGATACGGGCCGCACTGAACATGAGGGACGGTTTGATTAAAGCTTGGTAGCGATCTTTTCTATGATATAGTTTTCAATGATGTCACCGAGCTTCAGATCATTGAAATTCTCTATAAGGATACCGCATTCGTATCCCGTCTGAACTTCCTTCACATCGTCCTTCTGCCTCTTCAGACTTGCGATCTTGCCTTCGTAGGCAACAACGCTATCCCTGATGACACGGATGCCGTCGCTTACCCGTGTCATATAGCCATCGATGACGGAGCATCCCGCTATCGTACCGAGTCTGGAAACAGGAAAAAGCTGCCTGACCTCCGCCCTGCCAAGGATCTTCTCCTTGAGTGTCGGCTCAAGCATACCCTCTAGGGCTTTTTTGACGTCGTCGATCGCCTCATAAATAATATTGTAGAGCCGAATATCAACGCCCTCTTTTTCTGCTGTTTGCGCCGCCTTGGTCTCGGGCCTCACATTGAAGCCGATAATGATGGCATTTGATGCTGTTGCTAGCATGACGTCTGACTCATTAATACCGCCGACAGAACAATGTATGACCTTAACCTTGACCTCAGGATGTATTATGTTCTCAAAGGCCGCCTTGATCGCTTCAACGGAGCCCTGAACATCACCCTTAATGATTATGTTCAACTCCTTGATCTGGCCTTCCTTGATCTGGGTATAGAGCTCATCAAGGGTAAGCTTTTTTGCCTTTGCTATTTCCAAAGAACGCTGCTTCTGAAGTCTCGTCATGGCGATCTGACGGGCACGTTTTTCGTCATCGACCACCGTAAAGACATCGCCGGCTGCAGGCACTTCAGAAAAACCTATCACCTCAACCGGTGTTGACGGGCCAGCCTCCTGGATCCTTTTCCCTGTATCATCGAGCAACGCCCTGACCTTGCCGACATGCGAGCCAGAAAGGAGCGCATCTCCAATTTTGAGTGTGCCGGCCTGGACAAGCAGGGTTGCAACGGGCCCTCTTCCCTTATCGAGCTTTGCTTCAATAATCGTACCTTTGGCTCTTCTGTCGTGGTTTGCCTTCAGTTCCAGGACTTCAGCCTGAAGCAGGATCATTTCAAGAAGATGCTCTATGCCAATACGCTTTTTTGCAGAAACTTCGACAAAGATATTATGGCCGCCCCAATCCTCCGAGATAATACCCTGCTCAGAGAGCTCGTTTCTTACACGGGTTAAATTGGCATCCGGCTTATCAATCTTGTTGATGGCTACAACGATAGGGACATTTGCGGCCTTGGCGTGATTGATAGCCTCTTTTGTCTGCGGCATAACGCCGTCATCGGCAGCGACAACAAGGACAACAATATCCGTAACCTTGGCGCCCCTCGCTCTTAAAGCGGTAAAGGCCTCATGCCCCGGTGTATCAAGAAATACAATATCTTTCCCCTTAAGATTTACCTTATAGGCACCGATATGCTGGGTTATGCCGCCTGCCTCGGTTTCCGTAACTTTAGTTTCCCTGACAGCGTCCAGAAGGGAGGTCTTGCCGTGGTCAACATGTCCCATTATGGTTATGACGGGGGCGCGGTGCTGAAGGTCTGCCGCATTTTCCTGCGTCTCTTCGTCGACCTGATAATCGTCTTCCACTGAAGCAAGTTCCAGTTTAATGCCAAAGCTGTCGGCAATAAGCAGTGCCGCATCCGTATCAACCGGCTGGTTAATGGTGGTCGTCATATCTCCTAACGCCATGAACTTTTTGATGACATCGCCGCTTTTGATGCCGATAAGTTCTGCAAATTCCTTGACTGACATGCCCTCACGGAGTTTAAGATTCTTTTTCCGTGGAGCGGTCGAGAGGACAGGCTGCTTTTCATCTTTATAGGATGATTTGGACCCGCCGAACCCTCTTTTTTGTGACCTCGGATCCCATTTCCTCGGTTCAACCTTCCTGATACTCGTGAAGGCTTTCTGGAGTCCCGGCTTCGCCTTGAACTTTTCTATCTTTTCAGCTTCGCTCTCTTTCTTGAACCGGTCAGGAACAGCAACATCCTCGTCCTTCTCAGGTATTGCCGGCGCAGCAGCAAGCTCAACTTCGGGCTCGTCCATTACGAGGGGAGGAGGCTCGCTTGGCAAAGTCGGCTCAAGCTTTATGGTTTTTTCCATCTTGTCTTTATGCGGTTTGGCCAGCTTTTGAGCTTTCTTATGCTCCTCTTTCTTGGCGACATCCTTATGCTCTGCCGCTGTTTCTGCCATAGGCTCCGTCTGAACTTCTGCCTTTATTTCCTCTATCTTCTGTTCTTCCATTTCTGCTGCCTCTTTGGCAGGCTCAGGCATCGATTTCGGTTCTTCAACAGGAGGCGGAGGAGGCTCTACAGGCTCCAAAACGGCCAGAGTTCTTGCTATTTTGTCTGCGATCGATGAATCGATGCTTGAGGAATGGGATTTCCCTTCAAAGCCCATGTCGGCAAGTTCGTCAAGGATGTCCTTGCTGTTTCTGTTCAACTTCTTTGCTAATTCGTATATCCTGACTTTTGCCATGTTGTTTTGTCCTTAGCTATGCGACGTGCTGCAGATAGAATACTGCGCCGAGTGATAATCTTGTAACAAGAGTTTTAAAATGTTATCATAACCAACTATGATTATGCAATGTAGAAAGGGGGAATGAACGTGGCAAGCTGTTATGCATGTGGCAAGAAAAAGACGGTTGGCAATAATGTCAGCCATGCAAACAACAGGACGAAACGGCAGATTCTGCCGAATCTCCAGAGGAAGCGGATACAGACTGATGCCGGGATCAAGCGCGCCTATGTCTGCACACGCTGCCTGAGGACTGGAACGGTAAAAAAGGTCGTCTGATGAAAAAGGCTGAAACCGTTCTCGGCCCGATGCTGAAACAACTCGGGATCGAGAACGGAGTGAGGCTTGAGCGGCTCCGCAACGACTGGTCTGACATCTTCGAAATAAGTATCTCTTCCCATATGTTTCCGGCAACACTTACCGAGGGGGAACTGCTTCTGCATGTTGAATCACCCGCCTGGATGCAGCAACTTACGTATTATAAAAAAGAGATCATCCGGAAGCTTTCTTCATACGCTGTAACTGATGTTCGGTTCAGTCTGGGGAGGATCACGCAAAAGAAACCGAAGCAAGCAGCGGAGAGGCCGATGAGGCCGCTTTCGCCCGATGAGATTTCATTTGCAGCATCGGTCGTTGCCGACATCAGGAATGAAGCGCTGAAGGATTCCATCCGGAAGGCTATCGAAAAATCGCTCGCTGCAGACAGAAAACCAGGTCAAAACAGGTGATGTTGTAATGCCTCAGTAAAGAAAGAAACCCACCCCTGCACCCCTTTTGGGAGGGGAGATAAGGGATGGGTCGTATTTTGTGCTGTTATACCCCTTGTAACTGAAGGGTTACGCAATGCTCCAAATTAAGCTGATTCTGCCTGCTTTTCGTACAGGAGAATCGGCTTTTCGTTTTTTATTACCGTGTCCTCGGTTATGAGACATTCCTTGATGCCTTTTTGCGAAGGTATCTCATACATGACATCAAGCATGATCTCTTCAAGAATAGCTCGCAGACCGCGTGCTCCGGTCTTTCGCTGTATTGCCTTCCTCGCTATCGCAGATAGGGCTGTATCCGTGAACTTCAATCTCACGTTATCAAAAGAGAGCAGTTTCTGATACTGCTTGGTAAGCGCGTTCCTGGGCTCCGTAAGGATTTTTACGAGGGAAGCCTCATCCAGTTCTCCAAGCATGGTCACGACAGGAAGCCTTCCGACAAATTCAGGGATAAGTCCGTATTTGATCAGATCACCCGGCTCTGCCATGCTGAGCACATCTGCAGTCTTCCTCTCGCTCTTTGGCGAAAGGGCGGAACCGAACCCTACGGTCTTTTTGCCCACGCGCTGCTCAACGATCCCGTCAAGGCCAGTGAATGCACCACCGCAGATAAAGAGAATATTTGTCGTATCTACCTGGATGAAATCCTGCTGGGGATGCTTCCTGCCACCCTGAGGCGGGATGCTCGCGATCGTCCCTTCAATGATCTTGAGAAGCGCCTGCTGAACACCTTCACCGGAAACATCCCTGGTAATGGAGGGGTTATCGGACTTCTTGCTGATCTTGTCAATCTCGTCGATGTATACGATGCCCCGTTGCGCCTTTTCTACATCATAGTCAGAAGCCTGAAGCAGTTTGAGGATAATATTCTCGACATCCTCACCAACATAGCCTGCTTCAGTGAGGGTAGTAGCGTCAGCAATAGTAAACGGTACATCAAGGAGCTTGGCAAGCGTCTGGGCAAGCAGAGTCTTGCCTGTCCCGGTCGGACCAATCAGCAGAATATTGCTTTTCTGGAGTTCTACGTCCGATACACCAGGGCTGTATATTCTCTTGTAATGATTATGTACAGCGACAGAAAGTATCCTTTTCGCTTTTTCCTGGCCGATGACATAATCGTTGAGAAACGTATGGATCTCCCTGGGCTTCGGGAGTTTGGGCAGGGCTTCCGTACCGGTTTCAACCGCGAGCTCATCTTCAATGATCTCCTTACAAAGTTCAATACACTCGTTACAGATATATATCGTCGGGCCAGCGATGAGCTTCTTCACTTCTTCCTGACCTTTTCCGCAGAAAGAACACTTCAGCGCCTCGTCGTCTTTTCTTGCCATTACTTCTGACTCTCCTGTTTCTTCTTCTTGTTGGTAGTGTCAATAACCTCGTCCACGAGGCCATAGTCCTTCGCTTCCCTGCCGGACATGAAGAAGTCGCGGTCCGTATCGGTCCTCATCTTATCGAGCGGTTGACCGGTATGTGCTGCAAGTATCTTGTTAAGGGTATCCTTAACCTTCAATATCTCCCGCGCATGGATCTCGATGTCCGTTGCCTGCCCCTGGAAGCCACCCAGCGGCTGATGGAGCATAATCCGTGCATGGGGCAGAGAAAACCGCTTGCCCTTTGTGCCTGCGGTCAGCAGGAGAGCTCCCATGCTTGCTGCCTGGCCGATGCAATAGGTGCAGATGTCGGGCTTCACATACTGCATGGTGTCATAGATGGCAAGGCCTGAGGTTACGATGCCGCCAGGTGAATTGACATAAAGATGGATATCTTTTTCCGGATCCTCTGTCTGCAGAAAAAGAAGCTGTGCAATGACCGTATTGGCAACATGGTCATCTATCGCTGTGCCAAGAAAAATAATTCTGTCTTTCAGAAGACGGGAATAGATATCATAGGCGCGCTCAGACCTGCCGGTCTGTTCTATTACGATAGGGATGACGCTCATATTACGCTCCTTTGGTGGTCTCAGCACCGGACAGCAGGAAGTCGAGCACCTTTTCTTCTCTGATATTATGCCTGAGATTTTCGAGGGACCCGTCCCTCGTCATAAAAAGGTTAACGATCGCATCCGGTGTTGCCTGAAACTGCCTGGCTATGAGCGATATCCTGTCCTTGACCTCTGCCTCTGAAACAGTGATCTTCTCTTTCTCGGCTATCTCATCTAACAGAAGCGTTGCCTTTACATTCTTGATCGCTTTTGGCCTGAGCTTTTCAACAAGGACTGCATCTGCTTTTTCATTGGCCGGTTCACCCTGCGGCAGAGAACTTTCAGTCTTGCGCTCGCTGCTTATCAGGTGTTCCAGTTCTGCTTCAGCGAGAGATTCCGGGACATCAAAGGTATGACCTTCGATCAGCGTATCGATAATTTGGGCCTTTTGCTGTTTTTTCCCATTTTCCTGTTTTGCGGTCAGGAGCCCTTCCTTTATCTTCACTGTAAGGGCATCAAGGGAGTCACTGCCAAAGTCCTTTGCAAACTCATCGTCGATCTCGGGAAGATTCTTTTCCTTGACCTCCTTGATTGTTATGCGCAGCCTGTCGCCCTTGTCAGAATCCTCTTTCAGTTCCTTGCCTACGATCTCGGGGAGCGTGACCTCAACAATATCGCCTTTCTTTTTCCCTGTCAGGCTGTCAAGGATACCGCGCGGCGTAAGCCCGTTGCCAAGGTTCATGACCTGATCCTTTTCCGCGGCAATCTCTGTTTCGCCTGAGGGATCAAGCTTCACATAATCAATAATGAGCAGGTCGTTTTCCCTGATCTCACGGTCAACAGCCTCAAAAACAGCCCTCTCGTTCTGCAGGCCTTTGAGCGTATCGTCCACCTCTTTATCATCAACAGATGCCTCGATCTCTTTAACCGTAAGGCCGCTGTAGTTCATCATCTCGATCTTCGGCCTTACTTCAACGGTAAGCGAAAAGACCAGCGGTTCATTTCTCTTGAGCGCAAGGTTCGTCTCGATCTTAGGCATTGCAACAGGAGCAAGATCAGCCTCTTTTACTGCCTCTGCATAATAGGTCGGAATAAGTTTTTCAAGGAGTTCACTCTTTATGTCCTCACCGAATTTCTTTTCGATCATACTCATCGGTGCCTTGCCGGGTCTGAACCCGGGAATACGTGCCCGCTGCCGGACATTATCTAAAGAACCGGCATATTCTTTTTCAAGAATGTCTGCCGGAATCTCGATTTTAAGCCGTTTTTTTGTGCTGCTGATATCCTCAATTATAGGGGCCAATGTTACCTCCGATGCCGTTTATCTACTCTAAAATAAGAACGTATCTTTAGTCAATTTTAGGTATAATCTCATCAATGGACCTCTATATTATCGATGGAAACTCCTATGTGTACCGGGCATACTACGCCATAAAGTCACTGACAAACTCAAAAGGATTTCCTACCAATGCAATCCTCGGATTTACGAACATGCTTTTGAAGGTCATCAGGGAAAAGAAACCGGAAGGCATTGTAGTTTCTTTTGACTCACCGGCAATAACCGGACGGCATATGATGTTTGAACAGTACAAGGCAAACAGGAAGGAGACGCCTGCCGATCTTGTAGCACAGTTACCGCATATCAGAAAAGTGATATCCGCCCTCCATATAAAGGTATTCGAGATGCCGGGATATGAGGCAGACGATATTATCGGGACTATAGCAAAAAAGGCTGCATCCGAAGGGTCGAATGTCTATATTGTCACGGCAGACAAAGATATGCTTCAGCTTGTTGATGACCGGGTCAAGGTCTATGATCCGATGAAAGACAGAATGCTTGACAAGGCATATGTCATGGAGAGGTTTGGCGTAGGACCTGAACGGGTTACCGAATATATGGCGCTTACCGGAGATGCTGCTGACAATATCCCCGGGGTCAAGGGAATTGGTGAAAAAACTGCAAAGGAACTCCTTGCCTCTTTTGCCAGCATAGAAGAGCTCCTTGAGCATCCCGAACGAATACCCAGGGAAAAGCTGAGGGCAATGATTTCCGGGAGCCGGGATATGGTGATCATGAGCCAAAAGCTGGCGACGATAGATACTGCGGTGCCGATAGATTTTACTACCGCCGAGTTTGGCCTTCTTGATCCTGACTGGCTCGCCCTGCTGTCGTTGTTCAAGGAGT
This sequence comes from Nitrospirota bacterium, assembly GCA_016235245.1. NCBI lineage: Bacteria > Pseudomonadati > Nitrospirota > Nitrospirota bacterium. The sequence continues at coordinate 129,443 of JACRLO010000001.1, forward strand.
TCGAATTTACCAGTCTTATGAAACTTCTCCCTTCTCAGGCTACCGCTCCTGCAACCTCGAACAGACATTATAGTGCGGTCTTCTCGGCTGATACGCTCAGGGAAATAGCGGCATCAGTAAAGAGAGAACTTGCCTTTGACACGGAGGCGACCGGAAAATACCCTCTCATCGACAGGCTTGTGGGGCTGTCTCTCTGCAATGACAGTGAGAAGTCATACTATGTTCCGATGGGCCATACTCAATCGCTCATGCCGGAACATGAGCAGCTGGGCAAAGAAGTAGTGATGCAGATTCTCAACCCCATTCTTGCGGATCCGAACATCAGCAAGATCGGCCATAACCTGAAATACGACCTGTTGATGCTTGCCAAAGAAGGAATCTCTGTTGACGGACCTCTTCTGGATACCATGATCGCAGCGTATCTCCTGAACCCCAACAAGGCAGGACACAGCCTTGATGAAGTATCCTTTGAATATCTTTCGAAAAGAAAAAAGTCCTTTATGGAAGTCCTGAAAAAGCGGCCGAGTTTTGCCGACGTCCCCATTGACGAGGCTGCGCCATACGCTGCAGAGGACGCTGCACTTGCCTTTGAGCTTAAGGATCTGCTCTTTGAAAGACTGAAAGAGGGCGGGCTTGAGTCGGTATATTTAACCATTGAAATGCCGCTCATCAAGGTGCTTGTTGACATGGAAACTGCCGGGATAAAGATACAGGAAGGTCTTCTGGAAGAAATGTCAAAAGAACTTGCCGCTGACATAGCTGCGATCGAAAAGCGGGTCTATTTCCTTGCCGGCGAGGAGTTTAACATTAATTCTCCAAAACAATTAAGCGCCATCCTCTTTACCGGGCTCGGCCTGAGCCCAAGCAGAAAGACAAAAACAGGGTTCTCAACAGGCGTGGATGTGCTTGAAGAACTTGCAGAGTCTCATGAGCTCCCAAGGGAAGTCCTTCACTACCGGAGCCTCACAAAACTGAAGACCACCTATATAGATGTGCTGCCCGCCCTGGTGAACCCGCGGACAGGCAGACTGCATACGTCCTTCAATCAGACGGTAACTGCAACAGGAAGGTTGAGCAGCAGCGACCCGAATCTCCAGAATATTCCGGTAAAGGGGGACTGGGGGAAACGGATACGGGCTGCATTTGTTGCAGAACAGGGGAACCTGCTTCTTTCTGCTGACTATTCACAGGTAGAACTCAGGATCCTGGCGCACTTGAGCAATGATGCCGGGCTGATAGCGGCCTTCAGGGACAATATCGACATTCATACGAGGACAGCGGCCGAGATCTTTGGTGTTCCTCTTAAAAGTGTTTCGCCCGAGATGAGAAGGACTGCAAAAACAGTCAATTTCGGCGTAATCTACGGCATATCGTCATTTGGTCTCTCAGAGACGCTTAATATAGGCAGAAAAGAGGCTGAACAGTTTATCAAACAGTATTTTGACCGCCATCCAGGAGTAAAGCAGTATATCGAACAGTTAATAGCAGAGACCACGGAAAAAGGATATGTCACAACGCTTTTCGGCAGAAAGCGGCCTGTCCCTGAGTTGAAGAACCAGAACAGGAATATCCGCCAATTAGGCGAAAGACTGGCTGTGAATTCGCCCATCCAGGGAACTGCAGCAGATATAATCAAACTTGCCATGATACATATCAGGGGGCGCCTAAGAGCAGAATCTCTGCAGGCGCGAATGATACTGCAGGTCCATGACGAACTTCTGTTCGAGCTTCCAGCGTCAGAACTGCATACGGTGGGACGTATTGTTCGGGAAGGAATGGAGGGGGTTTTGGAACTCTCCGTGCCCCTGAAAGTGGATATAGGCCATGGTCATAACTGGGCCGAGGCCCATTGATAATATTTTGTATAAATGTTCCTTAAATTTGATAGAATAGCTTCAACAGGGTTAACCTCATGAAAACCAAAGATCAAAAAAACAATTCCAAGAAGACACCAGAGGGCACAAAAAAGACTGCGGCGAAAAAGGCCGCTCCTGAAAAGTCCACCAAGTCTTTTGATGCAAGGACCGCAACATCAGTAAAATCAACTTCTATTAAAAATAATGCGACGACAAGAAAGATCAAACAGAAACCTGACATAGCAAAGCCTGTTGCAACGAAGAAAACCGTAGTGGCAAAGGTAATGGTAACGCCAACACCTGTCATTACAACAAGGAAGGCTGCGACTAAGAAAACATCAATCCCTGTTAAGGTTGAGGTCAAGGCCAAGGCTAAACCAATAACCTCGATCACCAAGGCCGCTAAGGTAACGACTAAGCCTGTCATTACACCAAAGAAGGCTGCGCCTAAGAAAACATCAATCCCTGCTAAGGTTGAGGTCAAGGCCAAAGCTAAACCAATAACCTCGATCACCAAGGCCGCTAAGGTAACGCCAACTCCTGTCATTACGCCGAAGAAGGCTGCGCCTAAGAAGATGCCAATTCCCGCTAAGGTTGAGATCAAGGCCAAGGCTAAACCAATAACCTCGCTTACCAAGGCCGCTACCGTAAAGCCAATTCCTGTCATTACGCCAAAGAAGGCTGCGCCTAAGAAGATGCCAATTCCCGCTAAGGTTGAGGTCAAAGCCAAGGCTAAACCAATAACCTCGCTTACCAAGGCCGCTGCCGTAAAGCCAATTCCTGCGGCAAAGGCAGAGAAGAGCGTTATTGGAGCAAAGAAAGAATCTGCCTCTCTAAACCAATCGTTAAAATCAGGTAATTCAGGAAAAACGTATGAGGCAAAAGAAGTAACTGGCTCTAAAGCAGAGAGGTATCCTTCAAAAAACTCCCGGGCAAGACTAAAAATATTCCTGCCTGAGCAGGATATAACTGAAGAGGAAGCAGCGGAAATCTTTTTCGGAGAACTTCCCGAAGAATATGGTGAAAATTCCGTAATTGCGCTGGCCGTTGACCCAAACACGGTCTTTGTGGACTGGGAGGTCGTTCCAAAGGATATTGCCGATATGGAGGGGGATCTGAATCTTAGATTCTATGATATTACGGGCATCGAATTGAATGACTGGAATGCACATGCTGTTCTTGATATCCCGATTAACAGACGAGTAGGGAGCGGCTTTTTTGACATACGCATGCCGGGGCGGGATATCGTTGTTGCCGCCGGTATACTCAAGCCGGTTGGCGGATTCATGCCGATCGTACGGTCAGGGATGGTATCCTTCCCTGCTCTTCTGACTTTCGACGAACTTGGCATCGCGCAAAAACTCTTTGAAGCAGGCATCCCTGTCGGGTACTGATCTGAAAATTCTGCAAACTAATTGCCGATTGTCACATCCTTTCCCAGTACGCTGACGCACTGCCACAGGCGGAAAAAGTCAGCAGTTACTGAAGACGCATCCTGAGCATGCGGTTGTATCCCTTTCCCCCCTACAGATCCCGGAAACACCGTGATGACAGAGGGCAAAATCATACTTAAGCGGGTCTTTTGGGTCGAATTGTTTCAACGCGCCGGTTATCTCAACCGCTGTCTTCCAGTCTGCCGAATTTCTTTTGGTGAAACCAAGACACCGGGATATCTTCATGATATGCGTATCAAGCGGAATAACCAGCTTATCCTTTGGAATTCTTTTCCATATGCCAAAATCAATGTCTTTGTCGCGAATCATCCAGCGAAGAAAAAGAGTCGATCGTTTGCAGGTGCTTCCCTTTGCAGGCGAAGGAAAGAATTGGAGAAGACCTGAGGGCTTAATGTTCCTGCCGTAGATCTTTGTTGTGTCCACGGAGAGAAACCGATCCATCATTGCTGCAAGGCCATTGCCGATGTTCTCATCCGTATTCCGGTAATGCTTCACAAAGATGTTTTCAAGAGAACGTTCTTTCCGAAGGATCGTCTTAAGTATAAAGAGAAGGCAGATGATATCTTCGTTTCTATTGAATCGGTACTGTATGCCCTGAAAACGTTTTGCCTGTCTGGCAACACTGAAATGGAGCAGGAAATCATAGGGGCTTTCCCCCATGATCGACAGGATCTTTTCGATAACAGGCTTGAAGAGTCCTATCCTGCCGTACGCAAAGCAGCATGCAAGGTACCCGGCGATCTCAATGTCTCCGATGTTTTTATAACGGTGTGGAAATTCGATCGGATCGTGGAGGATCCTCTGGCTGAAATCATATTCCCGGTAAAACCTGTTGAGTACGCTTCTCAGTTCAGACATGCTGATATTACATGATGACTTTTGTCAGGACACCATGGAGTTTCTTGGGAGGCAGCTTATAGAAATTAATGAAGGGCGGCGTGTTCCTCTTGATGAAATGAAAAAGTTTCCAGACCGGGTTGCTCGTTATGATGTCTTCAAGACCATAAAATACCGAGCGCTCTTCGATATCAGCCTCTCTCAGGATCTCTTCGACGTCCACCATTTCCATATATCCCATCTGCACCTCGAAGACCCTGAGTCCGTCCGAAAGATCAGGCTTGAAGAAGCCTGTCACGCCAAAAGGATCATCACGTTTGATGATCGAAACGAAGATATTGTCTTCATAGACAATACCGTGATAAAACATGGTCTGGATAATGTAGAAGGGGATCTCCTTTGCATCTTTGATCAGGAAGAGCGCTGTTCCGCTCACCTTGGAAGCAGAGGCATAGACCCTTCTGAATTTGTGCAGGAACTCCTCAAGCGGCATGAATTCCATCATCTTATACAGCCTCTTCTGTCCCTCCTTATACAGGATAATCATGCCAAAGGGGATTGATGCGATTATGAGCGACCAATAGCCGCCATGAGGGATCTTGTAGAAATTTGAACTCAGGTATGCCACGTCAATGACCGTAACCAGCAGAGAAAGTGCTGAATAAAGGGGTTTCTGCTTCTGGGCGAAAATCCAGGTCATCATAATCCCGGTCAGGGTCATGGTACCGGTAACTGCAAGTCCGTATGCAGCGGCAAGCTTGCTCGACTCCTTGAATTCGATCATGATAAAGATGACCGACAAGAGCATGAACCAGTTCACGGCGCCCAGGTATATCTGAGATCTGCGCTCCACCGAGGTATAGTCTACTTTGAACATCGGCATCAGCCTTGTTGTTATGCCCTGGTACACGATCGAGAACATGCCGCTGATCATTGCCTGTGAAGCAATGATCGTTGCAAAGACGCTCAGGAGGAGGAAGGGCACGTATACAGGCCTGAAGGCATGAAAGGTCATCTCAAAAAGGATATTCTTTGCCTCAGGATGCTTCAAAAGATAGGCTCCCTGCCCCAGATAGTTCAGGACAAGTGCAACAAAAACAAGGACCCAGGCCTGCCTGATCGGTTTGCCCCCAAGGTGTCCCATATCAGCATAGAGGGCCTCACCACCGGTTGCACAGAGGATGATCTCGCCAAGTGCAATGAACCCCTTGATCTTATTGTCCAGAAGAAACTTCATGCCCCAATAGGGGTTTAGTGCGTTCAGAACTACCGGAGATTCAAGGATATAGAATACCCCCAGGAAAGCAAGAGCTGAAAACCATATGATCATGATAGGGCCAAAAGCTCCGGCGACCTTTTCCGTCCCCTTGCTCTGAATAGCAAAAAGGCCTATGGCAATTACTGCCGAGATAAGAACAATTGAACCCTTGGACAGGCTTTCAAGGCCGGGGATGAGCAGGGCGCCTTCAACAGCACTAAGGATACTGATAGCGGGTGTTATAACGCCGTCGCCAATCAGCAGCGCCACACCGATGATCGCAAGCATGGTCACGAACCCGTACATCTTCCGTGACTTGAGACTCGAAATGAGAATTTCTTTCAGCACAATCGTGCCGCCTTCGCCCCGCCGGCTGAGGTTCATGGCTATCCATGCATATTGTACGGTGACGAGCATGATCAGGGTCCAGACTATGAGCGAAAGCACGCCCAGGATATTCTCCTGGGTAGGCGGCTGAAACAGAAGAAAGACGACGGTGAGCGTATAGATAGGGCTTGTTCCGATATCGCCGAAAACAAGTCCGAGAGAACGAATAATGCCTTTTACCGGTGAAGTCTTTTCAGACATAACATTCTATTATAAGAACTGAGATGCATTGAGGCAATATGCGGGCATTTCATACTGCATGGAATAGGGAAATATCGTGTATAATGGTAAGAATTCGGGCTTTTTATCAAAAGGAGAACGTGTGCAGAATATCCCTATATCGCTTGCTGCTGCAGGCATGGTTCTGGCTAAAGAGATCAAGACCGACGATAATCCGGCGAGCCCTCCCATTTGCGGCAAGGGTGTGACCCTGAGCGATTCACTGATCAGCAGGCTCGCGAGCATGGGGGTTCAATCCGTTATTGTTGAGGGGCATCCTGTAATGCTTGAAGGAGAAAAATCGCTTGAAGAGACCCTCGATGTTCTCGATAAGCGCTTTGCAAAGGTGTCTTCAGATCCGCTGATGCAAAAACTCAAGGAAATTTACCGGAGGCAGATCATCAAATCTATGGGGAATGCTGATGGACAATAAGCGGGCAGAGATCAGGAGCATCATCAAGGATACAAAGTCCCTGCCGACGCTTCCCGGCGTTATTGCAAAACTTACCTCGCTTGCCGAAAACAGCAAGGCGTCGGTCAATGAAATGGCGCGGGTAGTCTCCTCAGACCAGGTCCTCTCTGCCAAGGTCCTGCGGCTGGTGAACTCCCCCTTTTATGGTTTTTCCGGACGGGTCTCTACGATCTCGAATGCCTTGATACTTCTCGGGGTCAATGTGGTGAAAAGCCTCGCACTCAGCAGCTCTATCTTCGAAATGATGGAGAAGAACACGGTGGGGCTCTGGGAGCACTCCCTCGGCGCCGGTGTTGCGGCAAACATCATTGCGAGGAAGCTGGAACTGCCTGAGATAGAAGAGATATCAACGGCGGCGCTGCTTCATGACATAGGCAAGGTTATTATCAAGATCAAGCTTGAGTCCGATTACGACCATCTCATTGCACTGATCAAAGAGAAGGATATGTCCATGCTCGAAGCAGAAAAAGATCTGCTTGATGCCGATCATGCAGAGATCGGTGAATGGCTTGCGCGCTCCTGGTTCCTTCCGGAAAAGCTGATCGAACCGATCGCTTTTCACCATGACGTCGAGCGTGCGTCGACGCAGCTCGTCAAGACCGCTGTTGTCCATGTCGCCGACGTGCTGGTAAAGGCAAGCGGTTTTGGGTTCAGCGGCGATGATTATGTCCCCCGCATTCAAGCTGTCGCATGGAATAAGTTAGGACTGAACGAGATATTCCTCGAGGAGATCGTCGGAGAACTCGAAGACAAGCTTGTCGACTGCAAAAATTTCAGTCTGGAGATTCAGTCAGAAGGTGACACAAAAACTTAGGATAGCGGTCATATCAAAGGACCGTGACTTTTCCTCCCAGCTCGGGCTTTGGCTCGAGGGCAAGGGATTTCAGCCAATTCTGCTGCATGAACTCGGCAGCGTACTCGGCATCATCTATGGTGATCCGCCGGACGTTGTGATTGCTGATCTTCGCCATGGTGGAAGCGAAATACAGGATCTCATACGGGATTTTAAAGGCGACAGTTATTTCAGTATGCTTCCCGTCATCGGCATATTTGAAGAAAATGCTGATGAGACTTTTACCTGGTCGGACTGTCCTCTGGATGATTTTATCACGCACCCGTTTAACCATAGTGTATTTTTCAGCCGCATCAACCTTTCTCTTCAACGTATAGAACGGGTCCTTGATAACAACCCTCTCACCAAACTTCCCGGTAATACTTCCATACAAAATGCGATCGAAAAGGCGCTTGGCAGAGATCTGGCTGTCTGCTATATCGATATCAATAACTTTAAACCCTACAATGACACCTATGGATTTTCCCACGGTGATGAAGTGCTGCGGATGGTTGCCCGTATCATGGCGAATTGCGTGAGAGATGCAGGGCCAGGTGGTTTTTCTGGCCACGTCGGGGGCGATGATTTTGTTTTCATCGTAACCCTCGAAAAAGCGGAATCAGTATGCCAGACTATCCTCGACCACTTTAGAATAATTGTCTCCGACCTCTTCGGCGAAGAAGAAAAGGCAAGAGGCTCTTACCGGGCAAGTGACCGGCAGGGGAATGAACAGAATATCCCTCTCCTTGGAATTGCCATAGCGGTTATCCCGATGAATACTCCGAAAATGACCCACTTTGGAAAAGTAGCTGAGGTTTCGGCTGAGATGAAAAAATTCGCCAAGAAATCAGGTGAGAGTTGTTATGTTGTGGACAGAAGAAAGACTTAGGTCTGCAGGCCGAAAACGATCTCCCGTTCATCGAGGTCTACCCGGTCGATTCTCACAGAAAGTTCCTGGCCTATTCTGAATGAGCAGTTCGTACGTCTGCCATACAGTCTCATGGTCCGTTCATTGTATTGGTAAAAATCATTGGTCATGGAAGAGATAGGAAGAAATCCCTCAACATAGAATTCGTTCAGACGTATCCTGATGCCATAGGACGAGACGCCGACGATCTTTCCGGCAAAGACAACTCCGACCCTGTCTTTCATAAACCATGCCCTCATTGCCTTGATCACCTGAAATTCGGCAGCATCAGCCGCCCTTTCCGTGCGCGATGAACTGAAGGCAATATCGGGAAGCACCGTTTCGAGTTCTTTTTTCCGTTGATCGGATATGACCTTCCTTGTCAGGATCTCGCGCAGGAGCCTGTGTACGACAAGGTCAGGATAGCGCCGGATCGGCGAAGTGAAATGCGTGTATGACGTTGAGGCAAGGCCGAAGTGTCCGACATTGGTGACCGAATAGCGGGCCTGTTTAAGGCTCCGGAGGACAATGTAATTGATGATCTCTTCGTGGGGCGAGTCCTTTATTTCCCTGAGGATCGTCGAGAAATCCCTGACCGTTAACTTCCTGCCTGCAGTCCTTGAAAACTGTTTTACTACGTTGATGACGTCCTCAAGTTTCAGCGGGTCAGGCTCCTCATGGATACGGTAGATGCAGGGAATACCGAGCTGTTCGATATGTCCGGCAACCGCCTCGTTGGCAGCAATCATGAACTCTTCAATGATCATATGGGCGAAGTTGCGTTCTGATTTTATGATCGCCTCAGGGCTTCCCTGAAGGTCGAGCAGGACCTCCGGTTCAGGCAGATCAAAGTCAAGGCTGCCCCGTTCGAATCTTTTTGTCCGGAGCAGATTGCAGAGCTTTTCCATGAGCTCAAAGTCTTTCAGAAGGGGGCCGTATTTATCACGCGTGGCATCATCCTTGTCGATCAGCACCTTCCTGACAGACGTATAGGTCATTCGCTCGTCGCTGTTGATCAGGCTGGCATAGAAGCGCGCAGCCAGACGATGCCCGGAACGATCAAAGTCCATCTCAACGGTAAAGGCATTCCGGTCCACCTTTGGCCTGAGACTGCAGAGGTCCTCTGAAAGTTCTTTCGGCAGCATCGGTATCACCCGGTCCGGCAGGTACACGCTGGTGCCGCGTTTTCGCGCCTCAAGGTCAATGGTCGAGTTCCATGGCACGTAATAGCCCACATCGGCGATATGTACCCAGAGTTTGTACCCATAGTCAGAGAGCGCTATGGAGACGGCATCGTCAAAGTCCCGGGCGCGTTCGCCGTCTATGGTGACCGTGATAAGGTCTCTCAGATCTCTTCTTTTCTCTGCGATCTTTTCCTGTCCCCTCTTTGCCGTAATAGAAGGGACTGAGGTATCTAATGAAGCAGCGAGCAGTTTTGCCTCATCACTGACCGCTTTGGGGAACCTCCTCGGCAGACTGAACTCATCGATAATCAGTTCAACCTCTCCTGCAGGGTCCTCCGGCTTTTTTACGATCCTTGTGATCCTGGCTGCAGGAGGTCTTTTATCAGTAGGAAAGGAAGTGATCTCTGCGATCACCATGTCTTTGTTCTTTGCCATACCCCTGTCCTGTGGAGCAACATAAAGGTCAAAGGGAATGGATTTGTCTTTTGGTTTTACAAAAGAGCCTGCCTTTGTGATATCAAAGGTGCCGAGCACCTTGGCATGGGCCCGCTCAAGAATCCTCATGATGCGTGCTTCGCGCTTTTTCCAGTTTTCGACCCGCACCATGACACGGTCACCTTTCATGGCGCCAAGCGTACCCTTCGGCGGGATGAAGAAATCCCGCTCCCCCGGTTTTTCAGAAATCACAAAGCCGTACCCGTCACGGTGGGCTGCAAAGTACCCTGTGGCAAGATTCATCTCTTCAGCCGGGCCGTACAGGCCTTTCCGGTTCAGGACGATCTCGCCCTGCCTGAGCATGTCCCTGAGCAGCCTCTTTAATGCACGGGTCTCAGGCTTGCTCAGCCCCATACGGTGTGCAATGTCTTTAAAGAGCAGAGGGCGTGACGTCTTTCCCCTGAAAAAGGCGAGTATCGTTTCTTTAGTCAGCATAGTATATGATTACTCCTGAGGCATTAATGACTGTCAGAATAATAGGCGATACCGGGAAAAAACGACGGTAATTGCGCGTATTCCGCGTCCTTAACAGCATAGCTTCATTTTACCTCCGGGAGCGGGAAATGGACAGGTGCCGGATTACCCTGTCTGTTTATCTGCCGCCAGGACAAGGTCTTTAAGGGTCTGTCTGTCCAGCGAAAGGGTAATTGCATCTTCAATATGTTTTATAAGCTCATCGATCTCGGGAATTGACGCATGTAATCGGGAGGCAGCATCCGCATCCTCACCCGAAATTCTGATTGCACTGATGATCTCATGCAGCGTGATCGTCTCCAGGTCCTTCGCAGGGAGATATGCAGACGGCTCGCTGCTTGTCGGGACAAGCAGACCTCTTTCCTGAAGGATTGTCAGCACCTCATGCACAAACTCCAGCGGCATGCCAAGCTTCTGCGTCAAGGAAGCAATGTGCCAGTGTTGATGATTGCCGAGAAAACTCTGTCCCACAAGGAACATGATCGCAAGGGCAAGCTTTTCTTTCAGCCTATCGCTTAAGGTCATGACCTTGCGGCCCGGATCAAACTGCTGAGGATGCTGCATGTAGAATGAGACCCTGGCTCCGATGAGCAGAGTAAGGAAGTTCCAGTAGAGCCAGATGAGGAAGAGTATGAGCGTTGCAAAGCCTGAGTAAATTGCCGAGTACTGGGCCGAAGATGCGATAAATGAGGTGAATATCCAGCCAATGGTCTGCCAGAGGATGCCCGCCGCAATGCCGCCGGCAAGGGCTGACCTGAACCGCACCCTGGTATTGGGAAGCAGCATATAGATCACGGTAAAGGCTGCAGAAATAAAAAGATACGGGGCAAGCCTGCTGATCATATATATAACAGGGCCCAGCATCTGGATAGCCATAATTTTTTTCATGATCGTGCTGCTCATGAGCGATGTTGTTATCCCGAGTGCGGAAAAGATCAGCACTGGCCCCACAAGAAGAACGCTCATGTAGTTACTGAACCGCTGAGACAATCCCCTCGTACCCTTGATGTTCCAGATGTAATTAAGCGCACTCTCAATCTTCTGTACCGTGGAGATGACCGTATACATAAGTGCGGACAGACCGATTGAGCCGAGGACGCCGATCTTGACATTCTCGACAAAACCGATGATCTTCATTGAAAGTTCAACGCCGTTGTCTCCAAGGGGTTCAAGAAAATAATAGAGAAAAATCAGGAAGCGGGTATGAACGCCAAAAGCCTTCAGAACGGAAAAACTGACTGCCAGAAGCGGAACAAAGGAGAGGAGTGTTGTGTAAACAAGACTCATCGCTCTGAGGATTAGCTGCTCTTCTGAAAAACCCTTGATGGCGATGTAGATGAGCCGGGATGCCTTGATCTCAAGAGACCTTGCCTTGCCGGCCAAGGGGGCATCTGTTTTCCAAAGCTTCTGGATGAAGAAACCATCTATCTTTTCGCCGATAGTTGCCATCGACTACATAGTATCACAAGCCCTGAAGGGTGGAAGAACTATCGCTGAAAAAATTAACCCCACACCCTGCCAGCCGGTGCCGATTAGAGATGCCGAACGATCTTGTCCTTCACTTCCGTAAAGGCGTAGGTGTATTTCTCGGGCTTTCTGCCAAAGCAAGTGCCGAGGCTTTCGTAAAGTCCGATCTCGGTAATATCAACCTCTCTGCGCTTGATCGCCTCAGAGGTATCCTTAAAGTAGATCTGGTTGCCATCAACGTTAGCCACCGTCACTCCAGCCTTGCCTGAAGTCAGAAGCAAGACTGCTGCTGCGCCTGTCTTGTATCCAAAGACAACATCATAGGCTGATGAGCCGCCGCAGCGGACAAGATGTCCAGGCGTTACTTCCCTCACTTCGGGAACCTCATAAACACCCGGCGCGTACATGCCGGTCTTTTTCATGAACTCGATCACCTCGGGGTCTGACTTGAGCCGCTTTTCGAGCTGCTGCCTGACGAATTTGCCTGCCCCTGCCAGTTTTTTGTGGCCGAATGCATCTACGCCGGCTGATTCATCATAGAGCATTTCGCCATTCGCAATTTTCAGGCCCTCGGCCACAACCATTATGTAGGTCCCAGCCTTGACATCGCTCCTCATGACCCTGCCGAAATAGGTCATCTTCATATGCTCATATACCACATCGAAATCCACAGGAATCTCGGGGATGAGTATGCAGTCAGCCTCTGCTCCGATGCCGCCGCGGAAGGCAGTATGGCCGACATATCTGCCGAAGACCTCAACGACCATCACCCGGTTGTGACTCAGTCCGGTGGTCTTAAGGTCCCTGGTAAATGTCGCAATCCTGTTTATAGACGAGTCACCGCCGACACTGTATGGCTGAAGGTCGAGGTCCATAGTCTTGGGCACATGGATGCAGGGTATGCCCTGTGACGAGAGGTCAACGACAACACTGCCGGTGTCATCTCCACCGCTTATTACGAGTGCGTCAATACCGAACTTCCTGAGGCCTTCCTTGATGCGGTCATATTTCTTTTCGTCCTTTATCTTGCTGATCTTCACCCGTGAATGGCCCGCCTCAGAGCCGGCGAGAGACGCTTCGATGCGGCTGACACGCTCTGCGTTAAGGAAAACCACCTCAGGGAGCTCAATGAGGTTATAGAGCCCCGCATAACCGTTAGGGATGACAACAGACTCGATACCAAGGGCATACGCCTCTCTGGCAACTCCCTTGATTACCGCATTCAGGCCGCCGCAGTCGCCGCCGCTTGTGATGATTCCTATGCGCTTTATCGATGCCATGAAACCCTCCTGAGTGGTTATTGGTTCTCTGTACAAAGAAGTTTATATTATAAGGGGAGATTTTTTAAAGAGCTTGGCAGGGGTCCTTCTGCTGGCAGGGCCCGCATCAGCAAAATTTACCCGCCGTGGTCAATCAGCCGGCAGATGGATGTCAAACGCATCTCTTACGGCTTTTCTTCTGCTTTGGAGATGCCCTGTTAATCCCTCTTCATCCTTAAATCCCATGAACTCGGAAGCGCTTTTGAGGCTTTCTTCATCTCTCTTGAGCACAGCTTCTCCCCGTAATCTCAGAAGGCATTCGATGGTGCGGAAGAAGAGATAGGCATCCTGTAACATCTTTGCCTCTGCCTGAATGACAATTTCTGCATTTGCAAGTCTGCGGATTGCTGCAAGCGTGTTCTGGACAAGAAGAGTCTTATGCCCTGCACAGTTCTTTAACTGCAGGAACTGGACCATAAACTCGATCTCTTCGATGCCGCCGGGGCCGAGTTTGATATCATAACCCTCAGACTCTTTGGAGCGCTCGCGCATAATCCTCTGGCGCATCTGTCTGATGTCAGAGGCATTTACCTTTGAGCCGTGAGCAATAAGTATTTCATGCGCCAGTTGCATAAACGCACAACCTGTCTTCATATCTCCGGCAACAGGCCGTGCCTTAAGCAGCGCCTGAAACTCCCAGAAGGCGGCTGACTCCGCATAATATTTTCTGAAGGCCTCGATTGATGAAACAAGAGGGCCTTTAGAGCCTGCAGGCCGCAGTCTCGTATCCACGCTGTATGCAATGCCATCCCGTGTGTATGAGATAAGCATCCGAAGCAGTTTTTCTGCAGCCCTTGTCTGTTCGATCTGAACATCGCCCCCGGACACAAAGATGAGATCAAGGTCAGAACCGAAGGCGATCTCCCTGCCGCCCAGTTTGCCAAAGCTCACAACCGCCATACCCTGCTGTCCCTCGCCGCACTGCGTAAACGATGAGGAGAGAACCGCCTCTGCTGTCCTGCTCAGACCTTTCGTTGCTTTAATCAGATCTATCTTCTTCCTGAGGAAAAGCAGGCCAATCCTGATCTCTTCCATCTGTTTTATCAGTCTGACCGCATCGCTTATTGATCCGCCTTCTGACAGGGCCTCTCTTATCTCTGCCTGCAGTCCGCCAAGGCTCTTTCGCAGGGTCTCCTGCCAGCCTATCATTTCGAGATATTGGGGCCGGGCCATGAGCATCTTTGACAGATAGTTGCTCTGGGAAAAGACATAGACAATACGATCAATGAGTGTCCTGTTTTTGCTGAAGACCTCAAGGTAAGACTCGTTTGTACTGAGGAGTTCGGCAAATGACTGAATATGGTTCAACGCAATATCAGGGTTGCCGGACTTGAGGCTGCTGTCAACAAACATGGGGAGGATATCTGAGAGGAGTCTTCTTCCCCTCAGGGTCTGAAAGTTGAAGGTGCTGTCCCTGATCGACCTGATGTTCCTCAGGGCCCTGCCAAGATCTTTCAGCCCTGCGACAGAGAGGAACTCCTTCAGTTCAGTGTCAGAAAACTCTTCATCAAAAAGCGTATGGCCAGTTGAGGGCTCTTCTTTTCTGGCACCAAAGAGAGAATCATAGATGGTGCGCACCTGTGTCCTTCTCTTTTCAAGATCATCGGTAAACCGGCTCTTTGATGCATAGCCCATCTTCCGGCTTAGCCCTTCCAGCTCTGCATCCCCAACAGGCAGGGTATGTGTCTGCAGGTCATTTACCTGCTGCAGCCTGTGCTCAAGGGTCCTGAGGTACCGGTAATTGCCGGAGAGAATGCCATAGTCGTCCCCACCGATAAGCCCTTTTTGAAAGAGGCGGTGCAGTATCTTCAGTACATTCCTTGCCCGAAGCAGCGGCTCGCGTCCTGCATAGATGAGCTGAAGAGCCTGACTGAAGAACTCTATCTCCCTGATACCGCCATAACCCCTCTTGATATCCGTCTTCTTGAACGTTGCATCAATGCGCGTCTTGAGCTTGCTGATCTCGTCAATGGCAGTGAAGTCGAGATATTTCCTGTACACAAAGGGTCTGATCATCTCCATGAAATCTCTGCCGAGCCCCTCATCTCCAGCAACAGGACGGGCGCGCAGGAGCATTGCCCGCTCCCAGGCCCTTCCCCAGGATTCGTAATACATCTCATAGCCTCTGAGGGCAAGGGCTATTGCTCCTCGCTGCCCCTCAGGCCTCAGCCTCAGATCGACCCTGTACACAAACCCTGCCTCAGTGTTCTGGGAAAGAAATTTTGAAAGCTCTTCTCCTATCTTGCAGTAATACTCATGGTTCGATATTCTGTTGGTGCGTATGCCCTGGCTATTGAGCCCGCCTGAGGTCTCGCCGATCTCTGTGTTATACACATACATGAAATCAACATCAGAACTGAAGTTCAGCTCTTCTGCGCCGAGTTTCCCAAGCGCGATCACCGAAAATTTCTCGTCTTCAGGGGTTCCATAGATGCTGCTGACATACTGCCTGACGATATGCAGAGATCCTTCGATGATCACATCTGCAAGGCAGCTCATCTCGAACATGATATCCACCAGATCGGCCTTTTTCAGAATGTCCCTGAGCGTTATTTTCAGGATTTCTTTCAGCCTGAACCTGCGGACAGCGTTCATATAAAGAGGAAGTGATGTCCTCTGAGGAGCATCTCCAACAGCATCAAACTCCTGCTTCAGAGCCAGGGCGATATCCTCCCTTTCTGAAGCACTCTCCATGGTGTTGATTGCGGCAATAAGGTCTTCAGGATGCGTAGTGCTGTAGTTTGCGAGAAACTGGCTGTAGCTAAAGAGAAGGGAAATGCTTCTGATATGCTCCTGAAGCTCTTCGGCTCGTTCAGGATTCTCCTCAAGAAACGATGAAAGGTTCTTAACCGCCCTCTCGGGATCGGGCGTCGCAGCCGCGGCTTCTTTAAGGATTATCTCGTTCATCAATTACCATGATACACGATTCAACAGAGTGCTGGAAGGCTTGAAACTTTTCAGCCTGCAGGCCGCTATTTCCTCTCGCTCTCCCACAATCTCGGGTCGATTGAGTCTCTGATGCCTTCACCAAGGAGGTTGTATCCGACAACGGTGATAAGGATAGCAAGGCCGGGGAAGACCGAAAGCCACCAGGCGATCTCGATATTGTCCTTGCCGAGGGTGAGGATATTGCCCCAGCTTGGTGTTGGCGGCTGAACACCGATGCCAAGGAAGCTGAGCGCTGATTCCACAAGCACTGCACCTGCAATGCCGAGCACTGCCGATACCAGAACCGGCGCCATGCTGTTGATCATGATATGTCTGAAGATGATGCGCAGATCGCTTGCTCCAAGAGCACGGGCAGCAACAACATAGTCCCGCTGTTTTACAGAAAGAAACTCTGCACGTACAAGACGGGCAACGCTCATCCATCCGGTCAGCCCGATAACGATCATGATGTTCCAGATGCTCGGCTCTACAAAGGCAATAACGGCGAGAATAAGGAAAAAGGTCGGAATGGTAAGCATGATGTCTATGAAGCGCATGATAATCCGCTCTGTCCATCCGCCATAGTACCCTGCAACAGCGCCGAAGATAATGCCGATAACTGATGCGATACCTACTGCCACAAACCCCACTGCGAGGGATATGCGCGCTCCCCATATCATTCTGCTCAACACGTCCCTGCCGAGGTCGTCGGTACCAAGCGGATGGTGGATATCCGGCGGCATCAGAATATGCTTCCTGTCAATATCGTTCGGTTTATAGGGTGCGACAAGCGGAGCAAAAACTGCTGCCACGAAAAGGCAGAGCACAATAATCGCGCCTGTAACAGCGAGCTTGTTCTGTTTAAATCTTCTCAAAAAGAGGCTGCCAGCGTACTCTGTCTTCATCTCTCTGTCCTTATTCTGGGATCAGCCAACATATATCCAATATCAGCAAGCAGGTTCCCGATAAGCGTCAGGAAGGCGCCGATCGTAAGTATTGCCATGATCAGGGAATAATCTCTTGTCATAACACCGTTGAAGAACAGCTGGCCCATCCCCGGGATACTGAAGATATTTTCGAAAATAACGCTGCCGCCGATAAGGCCGGGCACTGAAAGGCCGACAAGGGTGATGAGCGGAAGCAGCGCATTTCTGAAGGCATGCCTATAGATGACCGTCCTTTCAGGCAGACCTTTGGCCCTTGCAACCGTCACATAGTCCTGACGGATAACTTCAAGCATGCTGGAGCGCATATAGCGCGAGTCACCCGCAAGACCGCCGAAGGCGATAACGAAAAGCGGCAGGACAAGGTGCCGCCCCAGATCAAGCATCTTTCCCCATAACGGTAGGGAAGCATATTTCATCGACTTGAGGCCGGAGATGGGGAGCCAATCAAGATATACACCAAAGAACATCATCAGCAGAAGTGCAAGCCAGAAAGAGGGCATCGCAAAACCGAGAAAGACCGTTGTTGTGGTGATCTTGTCATAGAGCGTGTTCTGGTGTGTGGCTGAGGAAATGCCGATAGGAATGGCGATCATAAGAATGATGATCATTGCGATCAGGTTCAGCATGAAGGTGATAAAGAGCCTCCGGTCAAGCAGGGGCTGTTTGGTGTCCCAGATCTTCTGCATCACCGGACGCCTGTCCATCGAAAAAGACTCTCCAAAATCGAGCTTTACGATCCTCTTGAGCCACATGCCGTATTGGACAATGATCGGTTTATCGAGGTTGTACAGCTTTTCGAGACGTTCCCTTGCCTCAGGCGTCATCTTGGGGTTCATTTCCGAAAGCGCATCAGTCGGCTTGCCCGGCGCAAGATGGATGATGAAAAACGATATGAGTGTAATGCCGAACAGGGTCGGTATCATCTCAAGCATGCGCTTTAGAAGGTATTTGAGCATTATGGCACCATGGTATGCCGCTGCAGGGGTTTTGGCACATACCACTTCGGCAGATTATAGCTTATGCCTATGGCAGTGGGCTTGATGCCCTTAATTCGGGCATGCACGATCGGCGTAGCATCAGGCACATAGAGGAAGATGTAGGGTACCTCGTCGGCAAGGATCTCCTGGATTCTGAAATAGGCCTTTTTCCTCTCATCCAGATTAAATGTCCTTCTCCCCTTTTCGAGCAGCTGATCAACCTCAGGATTACTGAAGCTGATAAAGTTCAGCTCCTTCTCCTTTGTCTTGGAAGAATGCCAGATATCATACTGGTCAGCGTCGAGGCCGATCGACCAGCCCAGAAGCACTGCCTCAAACCGTTTCTTGTCGATGAACTGGTTCACAAATGTTGACCACTCAACCGTCCTGATCTCGACCTTTACGCCGATCTTTTCAAGCCGGGACTGGATGATCGTTGCTGTGTTCTTGCGCAGGTTGTTGCCCGCGTTCGTGAGGATCGTGAAGCTGAACGGTTTGCCGTCCTTGTCAAGGATGCCGTCTCCGTCCCTGTCTTCCCATCCAGCCTCTTTCAGGAGTTCTTTTGCCTTTTCGGGATTGTAGTCGTATTTCTTCACGTTCGGGTTATACGGCCAGGTGTTCGGCACATACGGGCCTGTTGCAGGACTGCCAAGACCGAAGAGCACCACATCAACGATCTCGTTTTTATCGATGGCATAGGACATGGCCTGTCTCACCCTTTTATCACTGAACCACGGATGTTTCTGGTTGAAGGCAAGATGCGTGTAGCTGAAGGCCGGATACCGGTATTTCCGAAAGTTGTTTTTGAAAAAGGCGTTGTCCGTCTGCTTGGTATACTGGATCGGCGTCAGGCCCATGGTATCCACCTCTCCGGTCTTGAGCACAAGGAACATGGTTGCAGGGTCAGGTATCACCTTGTAGATGTACCGGTCAATGTAGGGGCGTCCTTCAAAATAGTCCTTGTTCGATTCGAGGACCAGTTCCTGGCCTGATACCCATTTGGAAAGTTTATAATGGCCAAGCCCCACAGGATTTCTGACCAGATCGCTCTTGGTGATGTCTTTGCCTTCAAGCAGATGCTTAGGCAGGATAACGAGGCTTGTCCAGCTTGTGAGCGCAGGAGCAAACGGCTTATCATAGGTAACACGGAATGTGCGTTTGTCCAGCACCTCCGCCTTTTTGACCTGAAGAAAATCTTCTTTATATGCAGAGGGCGTTTTTTCATCGATAATGGTTTTATACCCGAACATCACATCCTCTGCAGTAAATTCGGCTCCATCAGTCCATGTGACGCCTTTTCTGAGATGAAAGGTGATCACAAGGCCGTCCTTTGAAATGTCCCATGATTCTGCAAGGTCTCCGATAACGCTCAGGTCAGTATCATACTTGACCAGTCCGCTAAAAATGAGGCCTGAGACATTGTGCGAGGCGCTGTCGCTGGCAAGCATCGGGATAAGATTCGAGGGTTCGCCGATGACACCCTCAATGACTGCATCACCGTATGCAGGCTGATCGGTTGCTGCCTGCAGATCAACAGCTGTTTCGGATACACTCATTTTCTGCTTGCAGCCCGTAGCAAGCAGTATGAAGATCAGGATGATGGTAGTCCAGGAGGAGGCCATTGCCATGGAATAAGGATACTGTAATATTTTCCTGTTTTGCAATCCGGGGAATAACTGTTTGCAGTGAACGCCCTTTCAGATTGTTTTTTGCCGGGCAATGCAAGAGAAAAGAACGAAAAACATGGCTGTTATTGTCCCATGCTTTGGCCTGCTGCTAAATAATGTATTCGAAATCCCTGTTTTTATTATAATATTGATAATGCTCGTTGGCTATAACACCAACATATCCTACAAGGGAACCGTTTATCACGTTCAGACCGAAGACAGCGGCCTCAGGAATCCGCATATCATCACCCTGCTGTATAACAAGGGGACCATCCTTTCCAGAAAAAAAGTGAGCTACGCAGAAATAGCAGCATCCCCCGACTACAAAGAAATAGTACAGGGAATGATGAAAGAACAGCACAAGGCGATGATCAAGGAGTTGATTGCCGGCAAACATACCCGGGATGAAGCTGCTCCACCGCCGGCGCAGGAGCCTGCGGCGGAATCGACTGTTACTCTCCCGGAACCTGACAAAAAACAGATAACAAAAAGCCTCGATGATATCCTCCTCGACTACATCATGAAGGAAGAAGAAAAATAGATGGAACAGTCAGGCCCTATGATACATTTTGAAAACGTCACCAAGGAGTATGAACTTCAGACAGCCTTGCGGGATGTGACCTGCTCCGTCGAAAAAGGAGAGATGGTGTTTCTGACAGGGCCCAGCGGTTCAGGCAAAACAACCATGCTCAAGCTCGTGTATCTTGCAGAACTGCCTGACCAGGGCAACATTACGATCGCCGGATGGGAAACCGGCTCGCTGAAAGAGTCGAGCATCCCGTTTGTGCGGCGCAATATCGGCGTTGTCTTCCAGGACTTCAGACTCCTCGATAACCGAAATATTTTCGAGAACATTGCACTGGCGCTCAGGATCCGCGGCATTGGTGAACGGGAAATTAAAATGCGGGTCTTTGAAGCGCTCAAAACCGTCAATCTCCGGCACAAAGCTGACAGTTATCCCAAAAGACTCTCAGGGGGAGAGCAGCAGAGGATCGTGATCGCACGGGCTATCGTTGCTGAGCCGACGGTCCTGCTGGCTGATGAACCGACCGGCAACCTCGATCCTGAGACGGCTGAAGACGTGCTGAAGACATTTAAGGACATTCATGCCAAAGGCACGACCATCCTGATCGCTACGCACAATCGGGAACTCTATATGAACTCGGGCAAAAGGGTTCTGCGGCTTGAATCCGGATCCCTGGTAAGCCAGGAGGTATGCTGATGCTGACGTCCTATGCGTTTAAGCTCGCAATGCAGAGCCTGAGAAAAGACAAGTGGATCAACCTGCTGTCGATGCTTACGATCTTTGCCGGACTATTTATCATCAGCATCAGTTTCTTCGTCTTTTATAATATCGAAATAGCAACGCGGAACCTGCCTGAGAAGTTTTCCATGGTCGCATACCTCGACGCCAATCTCAGTCAGGAGAAGGTTGATCAGGTGGTCAGCGCGGTCAAGGCCAAACGGGCAGTCTCCTCAGTCAAGTTTATTCCCCGTGAGGAAGCGTTCAGGGAGCTCAAAGGCATGCTTAAGAATTCCCAGTATGTGCTTGAAGGGCTCGATGATAATCCCCTGCCTGACTCGCTCGAAATAAAGCTGAAGAGAGATGCCATGGGCTCTGAATCGGTCAAACAGCTCGCAGAGGAGACGAAGAAGATCAAGGGAGTCTCAGAGGTCGATTACGGTGAAAAGTTCCTCGATGCCCTGCAGAACATCAAGGCAGGAGTGAAGATAACCGGACTTGTCCTTGCCATTATCCTCTGCACCGGGATTGTATTCGTCTGCTATAGCACCGTAAAGATCCTCTTTTATCGAAGAACTGATGAGATCGAGACCTTCAAGCTCCTCGGCGCAACAAAGGGCTTCATCCGGGCCCCCTTTATTATTGAAGGTGCGGTTATCGGGATAACGGCAGGGCTCACGAGCCTTGCTGCCATATTTCTTCTTCATCATTTCCTGTTCCTCAGGCTCATTATCTCTCTGCCGCTTTTCAAAACCGTCCTCTTTCCTTCCAACGGATTTTTCCTCCTTCCCCTGATCGGCATGTTCCTCGGCGTTTTCGGCGCAGAGATCGCTCTGGGAAGGCTCAAATACTGATGTTCTTTGCCGCTCTCCTTATCCTTGCACTCGCCTGTCCTTCGATCTCCCTTGCGGCGCCAACTGAACTGGAGTATAAAAAAATCCAGGAGAAGATCGATGAAGAGAAAAAAAAGCTGACTGCGGCCCAGGAGCGCGAGGCCTCAGTCTTAAACGAGCTTGATGAAGTGAATAAGAGGCTGAGTATCGCCGAAACAGACCTCAGAAAATACCGGTCAAATCTGAGGCAGACAGAGACCACCATCGGCGGCATTGCCATCGAGATGGAAAAGATTAAACGCAGCCTCGAGCGGCAGAAGAACTGGATCAGGAGAAAGCTCCGGGCCATGAACCGACTCGGTTATGGAGGAGATGTCCTGACGCAGGTGCTGAGCGCCGGAGATATGGCGCAGCTTATGCGGACATGGAAATACCTTGAGCACGTCACCCTCTATGAAAACAGGATTCTGAAAACATACCGGGACAACCTTCAGAAGCTGGATGCAGAACAGAAAAAACTCGAAGGCCTCAAGATAGAATTCAAGACGCGGCAGGATAAGGTCAGGTCAAAAGAGGCGGAACTCGCGGAAAAGAAAAAAGAAAAAGAGACCATCCTCTATTCTGTCAGAACAGAGAAGGCTACGCGGCAGAAGATGATCTCTGAGCTGAAAGAGGCCTCACGCAGAATGCTTGATATCATCAGGGAATCGACAAAGACAGACAACTACGAAGGCAAGGGCTTTACCCAGCTCAAAGGGAAACTTCTCTGGCCTGCAGACGGGAAAATAGCAATCCCCTACGGCTCACACAAAGACCCGCAGTTTGATACACCGGTCTTCAGAAACGGCGTCCATATTCAGACAGACTCATCCGGAGACGCGCGTGCTGTGTACGGGGGCAAAGTGATCTTTGCCGAGTGGTTCAAGGGGTTCGGTCAGCTCGTTATCATCAACCATGGCAGCGGCTACCACACGCTCTACGGCAACCTTTCCGAGATTTTTTCAAAGGTTGGGGATATAATAAAAGAGAACCAGGTAATTGGAAAGGTCGGGACATCTGGCGTCCTCAACGCTCAGGGAATATACTTTGAGATCCGGTACAAAGGCAAACCACTTGACCCGGCCCAATGGCTGAAAAAGAAAAAGAGATAGATCAGGAGGTCGTATCAGCATGTTTAAGATAAAGAAGCAGACATTTCTTGTATTCTTCCTCGTCCTGGCAGTAGCAACCACAGGCATAGTCCTTGGCAGACTGTCAGTCACCGCAGTAAGCGCTGAAGGCGAGGGGTATGAGGAGCTTAAGACCTTTACCGAGGTCCTTTCCATGGTAAAGAAGCACTATGTAGAAGACGTAAAGTCAAAAGACCTTGTATATGGCGCGATCAGGGGCATGCTCAGCTCTCTTGACCCGCACTCAAGCTTCATGACCGCAGAAGGATACAAGGATATGCAGGTTGAAACAAAGGGCGAATTCGGCGGTATCGGCATCCAGATCGGGATGAAAGAAAACCTGCTGACAGTCATTGCTCCCATTGAAGACACGCCTGCATACAAGGCAGGTATCAAGGCAGGCGACAAGATCGTCAAGATTAACGCGGTAACCACCCGTGACATGACGCTTCAGGATGCCGTATCAAAAATGAGAGGAGCACCGAAAACCACCGTTACGGTCAGCATTATGAGGGAAGGCTGGAAAGAGCCCAAGGACTTCATCCTGACACGGGAGGTTATCAAAGTAAAAAGCGTAAAGTCAAAGGTCCTCGAAGGCGGTATTGGGTATGTAAAGATCAATCAATTTCAGGAACAGACTGCAAATGATCTTGCTGCTGCCATGAAGAAACTGGAGGAAGAAAAGATAACGTCACTCGTCCTTGACCTGAGAAACGATCCGGGAGGTCTGCTCAACAGCTCTATTGACGTGGCAAGCCAGTTTCTGGGAAAAGGCAAGCTGGTTGTGTACACCAAGACCAGGGCAGGTGAGAAGTCCGAGTTCCTCACAAACGGTGACAGCCATTTTACACTCCCCATGGTTGTGCTCGTGAACCAGGGAAGCGCAAGCGCATCGGAGATCGTAGCAGGCGCGCTTAAAGACTGGAACAGGGCTGTGATCCTCGGGACCGTGACCTTTGGCAAGGGCTCTGTTCAGACGGTAATCCCCCTCACCGACGGCTCAGGCCTGAGACTGACGACCGCAAAATACTACACTCCAAAGGGCAAGTCTATCCAGGGAACAGGCATTACGCCTGACATCATTGTTAAGCTCGAGGCAAAGAACGGCGCCAAGGAACACCCTGTGCTGAGGGAAAAAGACCTTGCGCACCACCTGAAGAACGAGCAGGGCGACGCAAAGGATGCGGAGAAGGAAACTGCGCCTATGGAAGTGGACGAGAAAGACGATATCCAGCTTCAACGGGCAGTGGACATACTTAAGACCTGGAATGTCTTCAAGGAACTGCCGAAGGCATCGTAACGGCAGTGATGGGTAAAGGGTGATGGGTAATGAGAAAGGACAGGCAGATTTCTTTCGGGTGCTCATCACTGATCACACATTACGCATTACTGGTTTGAAATGGCACGCATAATTTTCGATATAGAGACCGCTGGAAAGGATTTTGATTCCCTGGAGCCGGCCGTTCAGGATTACCTGCTTAAATGGGCTGAGACGGAGGAGGACAAAAAAGACGTAAAGGAGAGCCTCTCATTCTATCCTCTCACGGCAGAAATCGTTGCGATCGGCATGTACGACCCTGACAAATGCAAAGGATCTGTCTTTTTTCAGAATAATGCTGATCCGCTTCTGCCCTTTGAAGAAGAAGGCGTTACCTACGAAAACGGCACAGAACAGGAGATCATTCAGCGGTTCTGGGAAACCATAAGGGGCTATAACCAGTTCGTCACCTTTAACGGAAGAGGCTTTGACTGTCCCTTTATCATGGTCCGCTCGGCCGTGCATAAGATAAAACCGCTCCGCGACCTGATGCCGAACCGGTATGGCGACGCACATATAGACCTTTTTGACCAGCTCACCTTTTTTGGCGCATCACGCAGGAAGTTCAGTCTTGATATGTGGTGCCGGGCCTTTGGTATCAAGAGCCCAAAGGCAGAAGGCATCACCGGCTATGAGGTGAAAGACCTTTTCAAGGCAGGAAAACATATGGACATTGCCCGGTACTGCGCAGGGGATCTTAAGGCAACCGCCGAACTCTTTGCGGTCTGGGAGAATTACATCAGGATACCGAACCAGAAGAAGTATTAACCGTCCAGATATTCATTCACCCTCTCCACCTCAAACCGTTCAGCGGAAAGAACACTCCTGGCGAAATTAAATATCTTTGTCCTGGCCTCTGCACTCAGGTCAGGATAAAAGACAGGGTTTGCAACAACTGCGCAGCGGAAGGCGAAAAAGGGAGCGGTCACCTCAACGATCTCCGGATCTCCGGAACACCGGATGTACTCGCTAAAAAACAGCTTCAACCCTTCAAGGTAGGTACCCCTCACCTCACCATAATGCCTGACCGAGAAAAAAATGTAGTTGATCACCAAGGCAGTGACGTCATCAGCAGGCTCTCCCCAGGGGCCGCGGCTCCGGTCAAGGAGAATGAATTCATGCGTCGCCTCTTTAAACCATATATTCCCCGGATGGAAGTCTCCATGGATCTGAGAAAGCCTTTTATAACGCGGCTTCAGTTTATATGACCAGTCAACCGACCTTTTAACAATATCCGCCATCTCTTCATACGGGAGCGTCCCATCAGGATATATGTCAAAGACACCCATGAGGCATTCGCCATGACCAACCGTATCACGCAGCTTCCGCCAGTAAAGGGTCTTTGATCCCTTCTTCACCGCATGTATCCTGCCAAGGTAGGCTGCCATTGACCTGATCTTTGCGATGTCCCTGTCATCAAGCTGCGCCTTGCCTGCAAAATCAGTCAGGTCATTGAAATAATCCCTGCCTTCGACCTTCTCCATCATGAGATAATATTCTTTTCCGCCGCCGATCGATTTCACGGTCCCGTCTTCCATCTCTGCAAGCACATCTATTGCGTTCACATGGTTCGGCAGATTGGCATATTCATCAAGGTCCTGGAGAAAGACCGCTGCCCTGTCAGAGGAATAGTCATGGCCAAAGCCCTCGGACAGAAGCGACTTCACTACATATGATTTAGAGCCCTTCTTTGTCAGCATCTGTACGAGAAACCCCGATCCCTGGACCCCTGAACCGAGCTTCCTGATCTCTACGTTGCTTATATCCCTGAATTCCTTCAGGACATAGGCCTTTATCGCTTTTTCATTAATCATAAATAATTCGTATATCCCTGAATCAGGATATCACAAGAGAACCAGCCTGACAATGGACAGAGACCCAAGAGCGGGGACATCGTCATTGCAGAGGTTGACAGCGAGTTGACCATGAAATAGTTAAAGAAGCACGGGAAGAGCGTCACCCTGATCCCTGCCAAACCTCTCTATAAATCTATCAGGCCGAAAAAAGAGCTCAAGATCGCAGAGACATAGTAACAGCATTACGGATCATATCGCATCAACTGCTTTGAGTAACCCCACGAATTTGTCGACAAGGATGGGGTTAAAGTCCTTTCCTGCCAGCTTGTGCAGGAAGGTTACAATTCTTGTAAATTTCAGTTGCAGAAAAAAGTGCAGTCCTTCCTGTTATCAAGGCCGAAACTAACACTGCACATGTAAGCTGAACCTTTTCGATCAAGGAGGAACAATCTCAATTCTTTCCATTGACGCATAGAGAATCTTTAGGTCATTATTATCGCAACATGCTGATTTTACGTTATTATGAACGATAAGATTTTCATTGGCCTTATTAACAATGCAGCCCTGCTATTGTCACTCGGGCTGATCTACGATATTCTTTACCGTGCTGAACAAACAATCCTTCCCCTTCTGAACAAGATCACCCCTGGTCTTATTATTGGTGTGATTGCCATAGTCCTCATGGCTACTCCGACCAAAGGGGAGATAATGGCAGAGATTAATTGAACGGATCTCTCCCGAGTCCTGCGATACGTGCATCATTACAGATCACGACTGAAACTTGCTTTTTGGAGCTTATCGAATGAATCTCGAAAAAGAGACAAAGATTTATCGGACATTCCTGGTATCCGTCAGTCTCACTATCGCCCTATGTCTTTCAGCTGTTTTCCTCGGCTTTTCCATAAGGACAAAGCATCTTATATTTGATGAAATCCTGGCAAATGCACGCGCACATTTTAACGACATAGTAATGATGCGCAAGTGGAACGCACGGCATGGTGGAGTTTTTGTAGAAAAGAAGAACGGCATTGTCTCAAATCCCTATCTCGAAAACCCTGACATAAAGACCGTTGAAGGAAAGATATACACAAAGAAGAACCCGGCTCTCATGACCCGCGAAATATCTGAATATTTCAAGAAGGAAGACCGGTTCTCGTTTCATATAACCAGTCTGAAACTGATGAATCCCAATAACAGGCCGGATGAATTTGAAATTGAAGCCCTTAAACAGTTTGAGGGAGGTCTTAAAGAACAGTATACGACAGAACGGGTTAATAACCGCACGTATTTCAGGTATATGGCTCCACTCTATATTGAACAAGCCTGCCTCCAATGCCACCGCAGGCAGGAGTATGCAGTTGGTGATGTGCGTGGAGGTATCAGCGTATCCATGGACGTTGAGGAGCTGCAGGGAAAACTTAAATTCAACGCATTGATAATAGGCCTATTCGCATTAACAACGCTTGTGCTGCTGTTTTCTCTTATCTGGTATTTTACGGCCAGACTTATCAGAAGTATTTCTGAAGCGCGCAGAAAGATTGAACATATGGCAGTAACCGATGAACTAACAGAGCTGTTTAACAGGAGACAGTTGATGTCGAGGTTCAGGGAAGAATTTTCACGGGCTGCCCGCCTGCATCTGAACCTGGGATGCATCATATTCGACATTGACAACTTTAAGAAGATTAATGATACATACGGACACCAGAGCGGAGATGCCGTACTTAAAATAATTGCGGCAAGAACAAAAGAATCGATTCGTAATTACGACGTACTCGGGAGGTATGGCGGGGAGGAATTTCTCTTGATACTGCCTCACACCACAAATGAGGATTTGCTTCAGATAGCAGAAAGGACAAGGCAATTGATTGCAGACAAACAGATTGAAGCCATTTCAGTAACGATAAGCCTCGGAGTATCGTATTTGCAGGATGGAGACCAGTCTATAGAATCTCTGATAAAGAGAGCTGATGAAGGTCTTTATGAGGCAAAGCGCTTGGGCAGAAACAGAGTTGTAGCTGTTTAACCGATTAGTGTCGTTTGCATGAAATCGATTTTCTGGAATAAATTATTTTGCGCTCATTTAATAATTACCTTATAATGTTATTGAAATTAAACTTCAATAACATCGGAGAGCTAATGGACTTACAAAGCTTTAACCCTTGGTGGAAGACAGGAAAGATATCCCCTGAGTTTATTGGAAGGAAAAGAAAAATATTCAAAGAGATTGTTCCGTATATAGACAAGCGCCAGATCGTGCTGTTCACAGGGCTAAGAAGGGTCGGAAAGACAACCCTCATGTATCAGATCATGGATGAACTCATCGGAAAGAATACGAACCCTTATCATATTCTCTATTTCTCATTCGACGAGATGAGATACGACCTCGAAGAGATCATCAGACAGTATGAGGCTGAGGTGCTCCGGGACGATATCTCAAAGAAGAAAGTCTATATATTCCTCGACGAGATACAGAAGCTTGAGGGCTGGCCTTCAAAGGTGAAACTCCTCTATGATGCAAACCCGAAATTA
Source organism: Nitrospirota bacterium (assembly GCA_016235245.1). Lineage (NCBI taxonomy): Bacteria > Pseudomonadati > Nitrospirota > Nitrospirota bacterium. The sequence goes on from JACRLO010000001.1 coordinate 158,014, forward strand.
AAAATATTTCTGACCGGCTCAGCACAGATAACCATGTGGCAAGGCACAAGGGAAAGCCTGGCAGGAAGGTTCTTTGATTTTATGATCAAACCCCTGGACTTTGAGGAGTACCTTGATTTCAAAGAGGCTGGGATAGACAAGCACAGGGAGAAGATCTTCGAGAAGGATCTGAAGAGGCATATGGCAGTATTTCTGAAGACCGGTGGGTTTATCGAGGCACTTGATATGGAGGAGCCTGTGCTCAGGAAATACCTCAAAGAGAGCCTTCTTGAGCGGGTTATCTTTGTGGACATTCCGCAGACCTTTAAGCTCGACCTGCCCGATCTGCTTATGAAGCTGCTGACCATTACTGCTTCAAGGCCAGGCTTTTATCTTGATTACAAAAATCTGAGCAATGACCTTAATATTGACCAGCGGACTATTGCAAATTACATCTCATATCTTGAATATGCCCTGTTCCTGCAGAAGCTGTACAATTATTCTCCAAATCTCCTCACCAGCGAGAAAAAAGTGAAAAGGCTCTATCTCTGCAATACAGCATTTACGTTGGCGCTGAACCAGCAGGCCGATCTGCCGGCAGTACTTGAGCAGTTCTTTGTAAACAGCCTCAATGCCAAGTTCTTTCTGAAGACCCCGCAGAAAGAGGAGATCGACATAATCCATGCCCATGATAATATTGTGCTGCCAGTGGAGATTAAGATCAAGGCAAAGATAGGCAGGGATGATGTGAAGACACTATTTAAATTCCTTGAGAGGAACAAGCTTAACAAGGCTCTGCTTGTCACCCTTGACACTGAGACGAAATTCGAGATGGAGGGCCTTTTGATCGAGGCTATTCCTTATTGGAAATACTGGAGCATCAGGAATAAGATAAGCTGAATATCACGTTTTTATCACGTTCAGAGGGGGAGACACATGCAGAAACCGTGTAACCCTTGAAAAGATTGGCGGTCCCAACGGGAATCGAACCCGTGTTTTAGCCTTGAGAGCCCTAAATGGGCAATTTTGCTAAGTGGGCCTTCTACCTGTATTTTTATGAATTATACACTATTTTCAAGGAGTTTTGTCATTCCATCCTTTGCGGTATTTTCCCGCATTTTATACCTATTTGGAAATTATTGGCTACATTTTGGCTACAGTGTCCAGCGGGAAAATATGGCGGCATCGCCTCTTAAATCCAGCCTTTTTCGCCACCGTAAATGAGCCGACAAGTCGGACATGGCTACCATTTGACTCTTGATTTAGGCTTGTCATATTTCATGGCCAAAACAGCCATTGACGTAATCCATGCCTTAATTATGCTTTGTGTGGTGGAATGCAAGCATTACAATTCAAGTCCAAGCCTTCTTATACGCAGGCATGCAAGCACATATTTATCGCCGCAATGTCGCTATCAGTCGTTTTGGCTGGAGCAGCAGGTCAACAGCATCCATGGGTGACATTACAAAAATCTTAGCTGCTGTCAGCGCTTCCACGGAACACCCCTCCTTCAGACAGACAACAACCCCTATGCCTGCAGCTTTAAGCATCCGGGCATCGTTGTTCCCGTTTCCTATTGCAACAACCTTTTCGGCGCCCAGAGATAAGACATATCGCTCTTTCTGTCCGGTGTGATCCGGGCCGTCAAGAATATGAACTGTGCACTTAATACCCTCAAGCTCCTTGTGTGCTTTGCCAAAGGTATCGGAGGTCAGCACATGCACATGAACTTTTTCTGCAAGTTCGTTAAGTTTTTCTCGAACACCTGATAGAAGAACTCCATCCTCGGAAAGGGTGCCGGAAAAGTCAGAAACAAAATGGTCTATATCCAGTCGTATATTGCCTGGAATTTCAACACTGATCATGCTTCATAGTATATCAATTGCTGAAATCTAAAACATATTGCATAATTCTATACATAACATGCCTTGCATCGAGATAAACTATTTTACTCATATAGTATAACTATTCGATAATTATGTATGGATTTGAAATTAACTCACTTTTCTTCTGCTGATTGCAGGCCAAGCCATTCAAGGGCTATCGAGAGGGGCAGTGGTAACATTATTGTAATCCGTGATCTGCCTGTAAGCACTCATGTAAAGCCACTTTTATGGATAATGGCCGGGTCTATTCCTGTAATCGCTGTCGTCAGCGTTATCACATCGCAGAGTTTTATTGCCGTTCTCGCTCTTATTCTTGTTATTCTCGGTTCAATTGCATTCATGTCACGGCAGGCTATCACGGAAATCAACCTTGCTGACAGGATGATCAGAAAGACATGGAGGATAGGAGCCTATGCGAGACAGAAGGTTTATCCCCTTGAAGACTTTGTGACTGTAGAAATAAGAGACAAGGGCCGAATGATAGAAGGCTATTCGCTTCCTTTGTTTTCCGTGCAACTTATTGGAAGAGGGAAAGAGATCGCAATATATTCGACGAATGATTCCGAAGAAGCAAAGGTCATGCAAGCAGAAGTTGCAGCCTTTCTGAAACAATCCGCGCTATCGACACAGCGAGTTCAATAAGTTATTCTACTTCCATAATGGACATACACCATCTCAGGGTTTTTGCGGCGGTATTCAAACATAAGAGCTTTTCGAAGGCTGCTGAGGAGCTTAACCTCACCCAGCCGACGGTAAGCGATCATATCAGGTCACTTGAAGAAGAACTGAATTGCAAACTCTTCGACCGGCTGAGCAGGCGAATCATCCCTACCAAAGAAGCTGCTGTTCTCATAGGAAAGGCTCAGGAGATTATAGACAGGGTCGAGGGATTCAGGGATGTTCTCGGAGAGTTCAGAAAAGACCTTTCTGGCCATCTCGTTATCGGCGCCAGCACGATCCCTGGAACATATATTCTTCCCGGCATTACAGCTTCATTCAGGCAAAAGAATTCTTCTGTTCTCTTTGAGGTCGTTGTTTCTGATTCCCGCGCAATTATTGACAAGGTTGCAGGGGATGACCTACTGGTCGGAATTGTGGGCGCCAAGCTCGAATCAAAACAAGTTGATTACAGACCTTTTCTTGATGATGAGCTTATTGTGGTTGCATCCGGCTCATTTGACACGAAAAAAAATATCGCTATCGGGGATATTGCCAACCAGCCCATTGTCATGAGGGAGCAGGGCTCAGGCACAAGAAGAGAATTTGAAAAGATCCTTGAAAAAGCCAGGATCGATTTTCAGCACCTCAATATTGTTGGCATATTCGGTTCGACTGATGCCGTTAAACAGGCTGTTAAGGAAGGCATGGGCATCTCGATAATTTCACGCAGGGCCGTGAAGGATGAACTGAAATGCGGCATGCTCAAAGAAATCACAATCAAGGACGCCGACATGAAGCGGCAGTTCTATATTATCACCCACCGCAAGCGGACCCTTCCGCATATATATAAGATATTTCTGGAATATCTGCTTCGGAAATAATCAATTGCCCTGCGGTGACTACGTTGTCTTATCTATGTTTTCAGGCAAATAAGGCCACGTCCATAGAACCTGTGGAGTGGCCTTATTATGCCAGATTTTTGCTTTATGGTATCGCTTTGCGCCGTATTGCCCTGATCACAAATCCGACCACCAGAACAGTAGCCAAAACAATGAATGAGCCGATAATTCCGGAAACGGACGTGCTTGGCTCTATCGCCGGCCAAGTCTCTTCTTTTTTCCCTTCCTGAGCACTTTCAGCTTTTTCTCCGGGTTTTCTAAACCCATAATCAGGAAGAAATGCCGTAATCCCCTGAATCCTTATTAATGCTGGCATCATGCCGTGTTCCTGCTCGGGGAGTTCCGGCTTCCCAAAAGTTTTTTCTATGGACCATTCAAGACCGTCAGGGTTTGAAGATGCAAACCAGGAAAGCGCGCCGCCAGTCAGAGCAGCTACAACCAGCAAGCTTATCAGGACCTTTCTGAGAGGGATATCAGGGGCAAGCGGCAGGGCCGATGATGTGCTTTCAAGGATTTCCGGTCTGGCAGTCTTGATGAAATTTATTACGCCCGCAGTTACAAGCCCCTCGACAAAACCAATTCCAAGGTGCACCGGTTGCATTAACAGAACGAAGGTACCGAATGGCAGTTCGCTCCTTCCCGACAGCATTGTCTCAATGACCACGGAAAAAGCACCCAACTGAAGGGCGATCACGCCACTAATCAAGGCAGCTATCGTAATCCTTTTAGGGCTGCTTCCTGCCTGGACTAACGGCTTGTAAATCAGGGGATAGGCTATGAAGCATGGGTATATGCCCAGGTTCCAGATATTACAACCCAGTGCAAGAAGGCCTCCGTCTGCAAAGAAAAGGGCCTGGACTGTAAGGACCGAGGCCATTACGATAAACGCAGCATAGGGGCCAAGTATTACCGCGAGAATCATACCACCGCCAAGATGCCCGCTTGACCCTGTTGCCGGAATCGTGAAATTGATCATCTGCGCTGCGAAGATGAAGGCCCCGAGAACGCCCATCAGCGGAACCATTCTTTCGTCCATAGAATCCTTCAACTTCTTTGAGCAATAGGCAATTGTTCCTAATGCTCCCGCCCAAAACGTTGTGCCAACTGCAGGTGAAAGTAAAGCATCTGCCATATGCATGATAATTCCTCCCTAAAACCTGAAGGCAATGCCTGCCAACAGGGTATAATCTGCCTCTGCCTTATTCAAGCCGGCTTTCACACCGAAATCAATATCAAAACTATCCGTTACTTTGTAGATCAGTCCGCCTAACACAAAAAGAGGGTGCGTGCTGGATTCTTTGTCTGGATTGGTCTCACCACCGACATTGCCGACTATCTTGATACTCTTTGCGGCTGCATATTCTAATGCCAGAGAATAATGGAATATATCGCGCAGCTCTGAGCGGTTCAGAACGTATCCGAGATTGAGATGAAAGGTGAATGGTTCCAGTTCCTTTGTAGTTATGAGAAAGAGGCTATAGGTTGGTTTGCCGTCGCCAAAGCCTTTGGCCTCATCTCCAGTTGCCAGTGTCATTCCGGGCTTTAGTGCGAGGCTCAGACCTTCATGCTCATAGAAGCGCCATTTGAGAGCGAGGGAAAGATCAGATATTCCGTCTTCCCGATTCCAGTGACCGTTTTCATCTTTTTCGCGCAGAAATATGTAGGGAGAACCGATGACGAGATCAACATTGTCCAGAAGTCCCGTAGAAAGTGTAGCGCCAAGTGCGGTTTCGGTATTTCCATTATCATTTGCATGTTCTGCATTTACCTCGATCTGGAACTTCCCTTTGCCCTGTGTGCCGGTGTCGTCGGTGATGAGCGGATGCGCTGCATATGCCGGCGAAATGAAAATGCTCAGCATGAGACTTAATGCCATTAAGAATTGCTTCATGAACAAACCTCCGTATTATCTTTTTCTGATAAAATAGGAGCGGGAAGAGTTGCGCCTTGCATCATTTCCCGCCCGGCAGGGGACCTCTCCACAGGTACCCCTGCCTTTTTTGTTCTATACTCACCTCCTTTTCATTTTGGTTTTGTCCACCAGTACATTCCGACATGGGCATTTTCTTTGATGCATAGATGATCGTTCTCAAAGCACAACCTTGCCTTTATATCGAGTTCTTCGTGGACGGAAAGATGGCTACCTTTCTTGTACGTGTGATGTTCCAATACCTCTGCCATCTGGTGATAGGCAAAGGAGCTCTCTGTTTCGTAGGATTTGGTAAAGAGCATGGAATAATTGCCATATTGCCAGGGCAGTTTAATTTCGGGCAACCGCTCGGTGATAACAAAAATGTTTTTAGCCCCTGTCTTAAAAGTTTTTCTCAGAGACTGCTCAAAGCCTGCGCCTGTGAGATGAAGACTGTTACAGGCCATGACGAGGTCATAATCTGCAAAGTAAAATGAAGGGACATCCTCCCAACGCCTTTCGTCAATAGTGATCCAGTCGATCCCCCTCTGCATGGCCTCCTCAAAGAGCAGGTTTCTCATGCCGATCGATGGCTCTATTGCTGTCACTACGCATCCCATAGCGCAGAGCGGAAAAGCAAGAACGCCATTGCCGGAACCGACATCGAGAACCTTCCAGCCCGGCTCAATCATGGTGGTGAGCGTTTCGATAATCCTGTTGTGATAGTGGTTATGCTCCATCCAGAGCTTGTACCACGGAGCGTATCCGTCCCAGAATGTGACGCTTGCTGTTCGGCTGCAGACTGTATTAGGCATAAATCCTCCCTGTATAAGGAATACGTATTCTCCTTCATGGAGGTTCTGGCCTTCTCGGCTGGATGATAAATTATTCAAATAAAAAGGGCCATGAATACCGCACCTTCTGGTGCATGCCTTCATGGCCCCTGATCTTTCTTCATGCACGCCCTGCTGTTCGTCAGCACTGGCGTTACTCTTAAGTAAGATATTTGAAGAATAATCCATGACCATTGGCTTTGTCAATATTGCGAATATGGATTACTGCAGATCAGCTACATCCACAGGAACCCATACAATTACGCTCTGGGAGATATTCGTAATTGCTCTTCATTTCCTATCTCTGGCGACTTTGTCGTTAGCAATACACGCCAATAATATCCGGCTGCAAAGCCTCCAACTGTACCAGCAAGGAGAAATACGAAGAGCAGCAGATCCCCCTGGTCAGTATTTATCAAAGGCTCAGCGGCTTCCCTGCCATGCTCCTTTGCATATTTTTCAATGACAGATTCATCAACGCCGGGCCATTTCTCAGAAGCAAAGACGTGAGCGCTGCAGATAGCTAAAAGCAGCAGGCAACTGCATAACACACAGATAGTGTTAAGTTTCATATTGCCACCTCCTCTGCTTTTAACACGCGCATCTTAACCAGCAGGTCAGGTCTCTTTTTATAGAGAAGGACAACCATGCCCGCTGTCATAGCGCCTTCGAGTATCCCCAAGGGAAGCTGCGTCGGAATAAATGCAATGGCAATTTTTGAAAATAGAGGGACAAACTGGGCATCGCCTTTTAGTCCTGCTGCAAGCTCCGCAGATGTCGTGATATAGGTTGCCCAGTCTGCAATGAGACCTGCAATAAACCCTGAAACTGCAATGTTGACCCTAATACTTCGTAATGACCTGAAAGTAAGATAACCTGCAAATGAGCCCATAATTCCCATCGAAACTATGTTGGCGCCCAGTGTGCTGAGACCGCCATGAGCGAGAAAAAGGGCTTGGATGAGAAGAGCGACGGATGCCACAACTACGCTGATCGAAGGACCAAGCAAAATCGCCGACAGACCTGTCCCGGCAGGATGTGAACAGGTGCCTGCTGTTGGCACAGGCACAGGCATGCAGGAGATGATGAAGACAACCGCAGCCATTAGACCTACGAGGGGTTTAAATGACAGGTCCATTGTAGCCTGTTTCTTAATACGATAAAGCCCGTAGGCAACAAATGGAGCAGCGGCCAGAAAGCATAATGCAGCCCAGTTGAATGGCAATATCCCTTCCGAGATATGCATTGCATAGGCATTTTCATGTGCCAGCGCCAGCAACGACAGGACAGTAAATGTAAAAAATATTTTCCGGATTGATTTAGTATGCATTATTTTTTTATCCTTTTTAGGCTGTGATTGGTATTTGAACCGATTTATTTTGATAGATCATACCAGTGACGGCTTCAAGAATGTAGTCGTAGCCTTCTTCGGTATGTGGGATAAAACAGTTGGAACAGTCTTTTATGCCGTTTTTGAGAACAAAGTCACCGCCGCAATCAAGCAGATAAAGCGGACACCAGCAAAACAGGCATGACTTCCATTCTGTGAAATTGTGACACGGATAAAAACTGCAGTCTTGATGAATAAAATACTTATAGTTCATTGCATAGATTCCTCCCTCGGGAATTGTTGGGTTATTTTGGATAGGTCTTCCGGCTTAGGGCTTATTGTACTTCTGTCTACTTGCCCGCCTTCCCATCAAAGTGTTACCTTTGACAGTGGCTTATGGTTGGGCTTTCGTTCCCTTTACGGCTGCGGGGCAGCGGGAGAATTTCACTCCTCTTCCCTGGCTTCCTCTGAAGCTACGAATGGTTCTTCTTGTTGATTTCTGTTTTATCGCCTCCTTCAATAAGCGTTGTTTGAACAAGCATATATTTTCTTATGATGATTTTTCAAGGTAATAAACTGAAAAACTTATCCCAGGTTTCTTGTAACTGCAGTAGCATCTTCCGCCGTCTCTCGCTCAGTCACCTCAAGGTCAGGAGATACTGCCTCAGGGTTAATGTCTCTGAATAAATTGCTCACATCGCCTTCGGCCTTAGGCTCAATCGCCTTAATCTCACTAAAGCCGATATCAAACATAGATTAATTCTGTTGCTCTCGACAGCATCATGCCATTACCAACAATATAATATGTGCGTAATGTCTAAGCATTTGCACCGCTTTTTTCTTTTTCGGCAGGCCCATTTTCTGCCGCACCCTGTCTGGGAGTAACGTCAATCTCATCAGGCTCAATTGATGCCTTCTTGAAATTATTTATCGCCTTTCCCATTCCACTTGCAAGTTCCGGCAGCCGCTTGGCTCCAAACAGAACCATGACTATTACCAATACGATCAACAACTCCTGAAATCCAAGTCCAAGCATAATATGCCTCCCTTTTTATATTTGTGGGTCAGCTGTCCCCCACACCATTAATAATTAACACAAGGGGGCATATAACTTCTGCCCCCCTTGTGTTAGTGCGGTTAGAATTATTTCTTTGCCGAGGGTGGGGTGGGTATATTTGACCCGTGGCATTCATTGCAGTTTTGCTGCGCCGTAATGCCCATGTTGCTTGCAGGCTTCCAGTTAGATTTCTGCTTATAGGTGCCGTCCTTCCAGGCATTCAAGTCTTTGACAAGGGCGTATGCTACGCTCGCTGCAACTCGCGCACAACGGTCCTTTCTCTCCGGACTGCTTATGGCGTAGCCTGACTCTTTCATCCACTTGCCGACCGATACATGACAAAGCGGTGAATTGCTGGTTGTCTGAATGATCTTTGCTTGTTGCCTCGGTTCTTTAGGAGAAAATGTCGGAAGCTTTGTTTCTGAGTACCACTGCAGGATATCCGCTCCGATTGCTGCCCCGTTTTCACATTCAGGTCCTGCTATTCTTGGTCCTATAATCGTATTTGCTACTATGTTTGCCCCTGCATTAGAACCGCATACCGTTCCCCAGCCGACCATCCCTCCCTCAAGGAAAACATAAGCGTCAATAGGGAATGACTTATAGGGTTCGCCCACCTTTTCCCTGAGTTGGCTGAATACACTGCTGATTACCGCAGCGCCGCAAAAAACACGGTACCATTCGTTATAGGCCAGCTCAGCAGTCTTTTCAGGATCAAGCTTTTCATATGGCCATGGCCATTTTTCTGTAGATCCGCCCTTTGCTTCTGCTTTTGACAAAAATCCCAGCCCCCCGGCTGTCAGTGCCGCAATTCCTGCAACTCCCGCTGCACCTTTGATAAGTCCTCTTCTTGATACATTTTCGTCTAAAAACTTCATGTCCATACGCGTTACCTCCTCTAAGGTTTTTAGGACGTTTCCGCTTCTGATGAAACGGATTATATAAAGCTCACAATTTCTACGTGTTTGTAAAAAAAGTGGCTCCACTCTGGAGTTATTTTTAGATAATTGCCGAAGTGGAGCCGAGTTTAACGGGGAGAAAAGTCTGAAGAAAGGACTTTTCCCATACAGGTGGAGAGCCTGTATCTCTGAAAAAACGATTACTCGGGAACTTCGGAATAAATGGATTAAGCTTGTGGAGGACGTTCTTGTTTGAAGATAATTACTGAGGGACTAAATACAGAATTGGTTTGCTCCATGTATCCTGAAAATACAAGAGGGACTATAATGAGGGAACATTCCTGGATGGCAGGACTGTCCGCGTTCACTGACATAAAGGAACCGGAGGCATGGCAGACATCGAGTGCAACAAGAAATGAGCCGCTTTCAGAAGGCGACGCAATAATAGTGAGCGGTGAGCAGAGAGCTAAAAATAGAACCATCAGCAGGATTAGCGCACATTTTTGCATCGCATTATTTTGGCACTGATTTCATGACACAGTCAACGTCAAATTGTAATTATTAAAGAATGACTGCAAACAAGAGGCATGGATCTTCTTCCCTGCCTCTCCGATCATTTCCCGAATCCGATCTCTGTTCATCATTAAAAGGCAAGCATTAGCTACAGACCTGTTGCCTTGACTATATGCTCATGGCAGTTTCCCTCTCAATCGCCTGGAGCGCATGGCCGACATGCTGAATTAGCTAAAGTCCGGAAACGCCTTCAATGTGAGCAATCTGCCGTTGCCGATATCAATACTGACTGAAAGAATGCCGCCTTCAATGTACTGAATGGAAAAATCGCGAAAGCCGGTCTGTGCAAAGCGTTTCGCATTTGAAGGACACCCTCCCTGGCATCCGGCTATGCCTCGTGTCATTTTTGGGATAAGACTGTCGAGATCGAACCCATCAACACTGATGCCCTTTGAGGATGCAAACTGCACGATCTGTGTGATCATATTCTGAAGGTCATAATTAAACGGATTGTCAATCTGTATGGGAAGAGTATCCTTGTCAATGCCTACCTCAAATAACATTCAACACCTCTCTGTATAAGCAATTTCAAAAAATATCCAGCTACTCAGTCTGAATTTAGCTGTGTCAATTTACTCGGGTGTAGCCTATACATCCTGATTAATGAATAGACTGTATCTATTTGTATAATAGATTTCATTTATCTTAAACTTTACCATATTCGCCGTTATCATGTGGAGGAGGCTTTCGATATTCATGGCAGGACTGATTATGTTCGATTTTATCCCTCGGTCAATCATCAAGAAGATACAAGATCACACTCAAGGAATAGGTTGACCCCAAGTCGCGATGCAAATTGAAACAAGATTGAAAGTTCACTATAACGGGGAGTAAGGGGATGGTCCCCACCTGGTCTGCAAAACCAGCGTTATAGCCATAAAATGGCTATTGTGTGTTCGATTCGCACTACTCCCCTCCAAAATTCATGAAAAAAAGGAGAAATTATGTCATCAACACAGTTTGAGATTAAGAGTTATCCCGATATGTGGGAAAGTCTGGGAATGGATGTGGCAAGGTTTGAAAAGATGCGCTGTGTTTTGGGAGATGTTTTTCAGACTACGTTTCTTTCCCAGGAAAACCGTCCGCAGCGGATGGACTATTTTAACTGGATTGTCTCTGAAATTCACGGAGGCCGTATCAGGGAGATACTGGATGCAAAAAAGGAGGGCCGCCCGGTTGTGGGCACCTTCTGTGTGTATGTTCCGGAGGAGCTTGTTATTGCAGCAGGAGGTATCTGTATCGGGCTCTGCGGAGGCTCACAGGGTCCGATACCTGATGCAGAAAAAACCCTTCCAAGGAACATATGTCCCATGGTCAAGTCCGCTTATGGGTTCAAGGTCGCCAAGGTCTGCCCATATTTCCAGTCTGTTGATTTTGTGTACGGAGAGACGACCTGCGACGCCAAGAAAAAGACTTGGGAGTTGCTTAACAGAGAAGTGCCGACCTATGTGATGGAGATACCTCAGATGAAGCGAGAGAGAGACCGGACCCTCTGGTTTGAGGAGGTTAAGGACTTCAAGGCACAGATAGAGAAGGTCACCGGCAAGACAATAACTGCCGAAGCCGTTACTGAGGCAGTTAAGATCATGAACAATAAGAGAAAGGCCCTACAGCGTCTGAACAGGCTGCAGCACCACAATCCATCGCCCATAAGCGGGAAGGATGTTCTTCTTATTGAGCAGATCGCATTTTACGATGATCCCGTGCGGTTTGCAGAAAAGGTGAATCTGCTTTGTGATGAACTGGACGAAAGGGTCAAAAAAGGTATAGCCGTTGCTCCTGCCAGTGCGCCGAGGGTCCTGGTTTCAGGCACGCCTATGGCGATGCCGAACTGGAAGGCCCACAACCTTGTCGAAAAGGCAGGCGGCATAGTGGTGAATGATGAAAGCTGCATCGGCACCCGCTATTTTAAAGACCTGATGGATGAGAATATGACTGACCTTGACAGTCAGCTCAAGGCACTGACTGACCGGTACATGAAGATAGACTGCTCCTGCTTTACGCCAAATGACGACCGTGTTGATCAGGTTCTGAAGGAATATCGTGACTCCGGCGCACAGGGTATTCTTCACTATTGTCTTCAGTTCTGCCATACCTATAACATCGAGGCAATCAAGATCAAGGAGGCCTGTGAAAAGGCAGGGATACCGTTTCTTGCAATAGAGTCGGACTATTCGCCCGAGGATATCGGCCAGATGCAGACCAGGATAGAGGCATTTCTTGAGCAAATAAAGGGCTGACATGGTAGTTGGAGTTGACCTCGGATCAAGGACAATCAAGGTAGCTGCTGTTGAAGACAGCCGCCTTGTTGATTTTCGGATAGCTGAGAGCGGCTACGATCCTCATCGCCAATCCCTTGAAATGATAAAGGGATATCATCCGGCAAGAATTATTGCAACCGGATACGGCAGGCACCTTGCCAAGAGACATTTTGCTGATGACGTGATCACTGAAATAAAGGCGCATGCGCTGGGAGCCCGACACTTTTTTCCGGAATGCAGGACCATTGTTGATGTTGGAGGCCAGGATACCAAAGTCATAGCGCTTGACGAAAGCGGCAAGGTGCTCAATTTTCAGATGAATGACAAGTGCGCTGCAGGAACAGGAAGGTTCCTTGAGATTATGGCCTCGTCGCTCGGGTATGGCCTCTCTGAATTTGGCGCAGAGGCACTGAAGGGGAAAGGTGATGTCAGAATCAGTAATATGTGTACCGTCTTTGCCGAGTCAGAGGTGATTTCGCTCAAGAACCATGGGACACTCCCTGCTGATATTGCCAAGGCAGTGCATATCTCAGTTATTGAGCGGCTGGTGGCTATGCTTGCCCGTGTCGGATACGAAGACACCGTAGTCTTTACAGGAGGGGTGGCAAAGAATCCGGCTGCTGTAAATCTCCTGAAAGAAAGACTGGATATAAGAATACTGCTTCCGGAGCCTCCGGATATTGTCGGCGCACTCGGCGCTGCGCTTTATGGAACCTGATGATAAGGATGTGCTTATGATTGACAGCTCAATAATGCTTGATGATACTACCTTTGCGAAAGAGATGCTTGCAAAGCCATCGTTATCAAATGCTGACATGGTATTCGTTCTTCGCAATCTGCTTCGGATGAAATACTATCCTGTTGCAGTAAAGTTCTTCTTTGATCAGGATGAACTCAAGATTTTTAAGCTAAATACCGAATTCAAGGGGTCGGCCCATCCGTTTACTTTTTGTCACTATCTTGCTGCCTCGCGTCAGAGAGGTGATATCCTGCTGACTGAGGCAAGGGGGATAGGATGTACAAATGCTCAGTATGTATTTGGCTGGCGGGAGTTCGATGAATCGGAAATCAAAAGCCATCAGAAATATGCGAAGGACAAGGCCCAGGCCGAGCGGATAGCGAGAAATAAAAAGCGATTAGGGCAAAGGCTTCTTGCTATTGCAACTGCGCCACTCCATAAAGCGTCTTATGTTCCTGATGTGATGCATGGGGTTTGCGATGTGCTGCAATCCTATCACTTGGGCAATGACTGGTCAGCAGCAATGGATACCTTTCCGTTTGAGATGACAATGACTGCGAACAGCTCTGCATGTCACGGGGCTGTGTCTGTTTTCTTGAATAACAGGCCTAACATTACACCCATGTGCAGCGGTAGCTACACAGCAGGAAAGACAGAGCAGGGCGAACTCAACTGGATTTGGCCAGGAGATCAGCTTGAGCCTACTGTAAGATGGATGCTTGAACGCACAGTGCGAGACAAAGGGGTGTCTTTCCCTCGCACGGGGGAAACATATCCCGGCTTTAATATGTGCAAACTCTGTCCGTTTCTTGTTTGGACAAAACCAAAAGAATAACGCAAGGAGATATCATGAATACAATGCATAGGAAGGTTGCCGGTTATCTGTTGTTCTGCCTGCTCGCTCTCGTTTCTCAGGCAGCAGCGGATTACAGCCTCATTGATACAGCTCAACTAAAGGCAATGTTCGACGCCAAGAAAGATTTTACACTTGTAGATGCACGGACAAAGGAAGAGTATGATGAGGCCCACATTGTGAAGGCCATTAATGTATCGGAAAAAGGCTTTGAGTCTTCGTCATCTCAATTACCTTCCGACAAGAACGCTCTCCTCGTCATATACTGTAACGGTGTCAAGTGCGGGAAGAGCAAAAAGGTCGCTGCCAAGACAACGGCCGCGGGATATACAAACATCACAATCTATGCTGATGGGTTCCCCGTATGGGAAGAAAAGGCATTGCCCATAACCGCAGGGCCTGATTATAGTAAGAAAATTGAAACAACCAAGCTCAAACCGGCAGAGCTGAAACAGATGATCGACAGTAGTGCAAAGGACTTAGTTATTGTGGATGTTCGGGATGAGTCTGAATATCGAGAAGGGCATATCCCCACTGCCATAAACATTCCGGTGGAAACTTTTGCAGCGAAGTCGGAAGTTCTGCCAAAGGAGAAGAAGATCATCGTTTACTGTAATACTGGCGGGAGGAGTTATACTGCATATAGAAAGCTGATGAAGCTGGCTTATCCGAATATATATCAGACAATCTTTGCTGACTGGAAAGAGGCAGGGCAGCAGGTAGAGAAATAGGAGGTTAACATGGTAATCGACGCAAGAGATCAGGGCTGTCCGAAACCGGTTATGATGGCAGAAGAAGCCCTTTCGAAAATCAAAGAAGGCATTATCGAGGTTATTGTTGATAATGAAGGTTCGGCGGATAACCTTGCATGGTTTGCAAAAAACCATGCTTTCTTTTCCGAGACAATCAGAGACGGCAACGACTGGCGCGTGAAGATAGTGAAAGGTTATGCATGCGCGCCCACAGCTGCGACCGAAAAAGCACAGGCGTCTGAGAAAACCTTATTTCTTGTGGTAGGTACAGATACGATGGGAAAGGAAGAAGAGCTTGGCAAGATTCTCATGAAAGCCTATTTTGAGACCATGAAGACCTACAAGCAGATTCCGCACACAATCTTTTTTCTGAACGCCGGCGTGAAACTTACCACTACCAATGCCGACATCTATCCGATTCTGAAAGAGATCGAGGCTATGGGTGTTGAAATGTATTCTTGCGGAACCTGCCTTAAGCATTACAACCTTGAGGGCGAGTTGAAGGTTGGACACAGAGGAACAACAAACCATATCGTAGAGGGCATGAAGGATTTTGATAAGACCGTATGGATTTAGCATCTTTAGAACGTCTTGCTGTTTTGCGGCATAGTAGGAGCGCAGTCAGCTTATCCAGTTGAAAAAAATGCATGCAATAGTGCTTCATAGGTGATATGGACATCTATCAGCTTCAGGTCTTCTCTTCGGTATACAGGCTTCGCAGTTTTTCAAGGGCCTCGGAAGAACTCCATATCACCCAACCTGCAGTCAGCATGCATATCAAGAGGCTTGAAGAGGATCTTGGTATAAGGCTCTTTGATCGCTCAGGCCAAAAGACTATTCCAACAAAAGAGGCGGTCGTTCTCCATGAGCGTGCAGAGGAGCTCATAAGTAAGCTCAATGACATAAAAGACGACCTTAGACAAGAGAAATCCGATATAGAAGGCCTCCTGACCATAGGAACAAGCAGTTCAACCGGCGCCTATATGATCCCCTTTATCGCTGCCGAGTTTCAAAAACTCCATCCGAAGGTTTTTTTTCAGCTGGTTGTAAAGGGCGCCCCTGAAATCTATCGCCGCCTGATAAGCGGAGAGCTCCCTGTGGGCGTGGTCGAGGACAAGAAAGAGCGCGAAGGGATAGTTGTGCAGCATTCGATTATAGATGAAATGGTGCTTGTAGCTGCGCCTGAGCAGATCAAGAAGAAGGTAATAACCCCACTGGGTATCTTTCGCATCCCGCTTCTTATGCGGGAGGACGACTCGGACGCCCGAAAGAGCATGGAGAAGCAGCATATGCTGCATAATATAGCTCTCAAGGGGCTCAATGTTGTGGCGATACTCGGTTCCACCGATTCTCTGAAGGAGGCTGTCAAGGCAGGACTTGGAGCTGCGATCATCTCAAGGTTTGCAGTAAAAGGAGACCTTGAGGCAGGGCTCCTGGAGGAAATTCGCATCCGCGGCGTGAAAATGAAAAGACCCCTATATGTAGTTTCGAACAAGAATAGAACCCTGCCTCGAATCTACCAGTCCTTTCTTTTATATCTCAAGGATAAACTTCCTTCTTCCTGATATCAAAAACCTATAAGCACCGATTATAGCTTTTGCCTTTCACTATTAATATTTACAATTAGACTGCAATTTTCTCCAGCCGTTATTATATAAAGACTCTTTATAACCTACGTTAAGCAAAAAAAGGCTGTCATTCCGGCAGTCCTTAACCCGGAATCCAGCGTTTTAAAGATATTTGGATACCGGATCAAGTCCTGTATTACGAAAAAACAATTTATATGCTGATTCTAAATAGCAAAAAGGGAGAGATATTATGAAAAGATCGAATGTGTTGATACTAATGTGTATAGCTTGTGCCATTGCGCTGTTTAGCTCTGTCGCCTTTGCAAAGGAAAGACAGGGCACGGTGACAATTCAGATGAATGTAAATGCCCCTGCTGATGCAAAGAATGTGCGTGTCTGGATTCCCTATCCTATGTCCGACAGGAATCAGGACATAACAAACGTGAGCGTATCCGGCAATTACGCGGCATCAGCGGTTTACAGCGAGCCCAAAAGCAAAAGCGCTATGCTTTATGCGGAATGGAAAGAGCCGGCAAAGGATAGGACCCTGATATATACATTTACAGCAAAACGCAGTGAAGTGATAATGAAAGATATACCGAAGAAAGAACTGCCGCTTTCAACAGAGGAATTCAAGACCTACCTTGACAACTCCTGGCTCGGCGCTTCAGAACCGAAGGTAAAGGCCGAGGCCGCAAAGATCATAAAAGGCAAAAAGACTACACAGGCCAAGGCCAGGGCGATTTATGACTGGGTGGTCGATAATATGAGACGTGATCCAAATACGAAAGGCTGCGGACTCTGTGATGTCGAAAGGCTTCTTACAGAGAAGGCAGGAAAATGCGCTGACGTGCACTCTGTTTTCACGGCGCTCTGCCGGGCTGCCGGTGTGCCTGCAAGAGAGGTATGGGGAATAAATCTTCCGACAGCTAAAGAAGGTGATATGACCAAGATGCAGCACTGCTGGGCCGAGGTATATATCCCCGGTCAGGGCTGGGTTGTTGCTGATCCTGCGCTTGTTCATAAGGCGGCGCTGACCAAGAAGATGACTCCGGAGGAACTGAAGAAGGCAAAAGAACGTGATTATTATTTCGGTTCTATCGATGAAAACAGGATACAGCTGGGCCGCGCCGAGCATGTTGTGCTGAACCCGCCCCAGTCCGGAGCGCCTCTTATTTATTTCATGTATCCCTATGCTGAGGCGGACGGCAAACAATTGGGTGAAGACCTCTTCGGCTTTAATATCGGCTACAAAATAAGTTACAAGGAATAACGCGGACGGCAAAATGAACAGTAAGAAAATATTGTTTATTACCCCGCCCTACCACTGCGGAGTTGTCGAGGTGGCAGGCAGATGGGTGCCGCTGACGTTTGTTTATCTTGCAGGTGCGGTCCGGAAGGCAGGCTTCGAGCCGGTGATCTATGACGCAATGACAAAGCATCATGGCTTTGCAGAGATCGAAGAGCGAATCAGGAAGGAAAACCCAAGGTTTGTTGCGACCACAGCGATAACCTCTACCGCCCCGGATGCGCTTGAGGTGCTGCGTATTGCAAAGGATATAAATCCGGAGATCATTACGATTATAGGTGGAGTCCACCCCAACTTTATGTACGGGGAAATACTTTTAAGCGGCTCCTGCGACTATGTGGTGCGGGGTGAAGGAGAAGAGACACTCCCTGACCTGCTTATATCGCTTCAGGAGGGCAGCAACCCTTTACGCGTGGCCGGAATCGCATACAAGGAGGGGCATAAGATCCTGGCTACCAGCAAGAGGCCTTTTATTGAGGACCTCGACAGTCTTTTAACTGCGTGGGACCTCATCGAGTGGAAGGACTACCGCTATTTTGTTATTCCAGGAAGCAGATTGGGAGCGGTCAGCACTTCGAGGGGCTGCAACCATAACTGCACCTTCTGTTCTCAACAGAAGTTCTGGAACCAATCCTGGCGCGGCAGGAAACCTGAGAGTGTCGTTGCAGAGATAGAAGAGCTCTATACCTCATACGGAGTGAATGTTATTTTGCTGCCGGATGAGTATCCGACAAAGGACCGGCAGAGGTGGGAGAGGCTGCTTGACCTTCTGATAGAAAAAGGCCTTGGTGTGCATCTGCTCATGGAGACCAGGGCGGAGGACATACTGCGCGACAGGGACATCCTTCATAAATACAGGGCTGCGGGGATCATTCATGTGTACATTGGGGTGGAGGCCACAAACCAGGCGACTCTTGACCTGATAAAAAAGGATGTATCTGTTGAGACCGGGGTTGCTGCGCTCAATCTCCTGCATGCTCATGGCATTATCACCGAGACGAGCTTTATTCTCGGGTTTCCTCATGAGACGAAAGAATCCATCGAGCGGACCCTTTCTCTGGCAAAGCATTACAATCCTGATTTCGCGCATTTTCTTGCCCTTGCACCGTGGCCTTATGCGGACATGCACAAGGAGATGAAGCCTTTCATTGTAGATAAAGACTACAGGAAATATAACCTGATAGATCCGGTGATCAAACCTGCGGCAATGACACTGCATGAAATAGACCGCGCGATAATATCCTGTTACCAGCAGTTTTATATGAGCAAGATGACCGAAATCATGTCTATGGATGACAAATTTAAAAAAGACTATCTTATCCGCTCCATGAAACTGATGATGTCGAGCTCCTTCATTAAGGACAAGATAGGAAGCCTCGGCGTCATTCCGCCCCAAGTCATGACCCTTCTTAAGACAGTGGAGCAGTCATCTGTATCGGTTGAAGGCCAGTCGGACTTCGTTCTTATGGCCGCGAGATCGATTGCTATCGATGCGCCGGTTGATGCGGTCTTTAGTCTTGTGGCGGATCCTGCCAACTGGCCCAAGTTTATCTCCGGGCTCACAGAGATCAGAGGAATTGATTCCGACACGATAACCAATGGCAGTTCCTTCGGCTGGACGTACAGGATCGGCGGATTCACTGTCAGGGGCAATGGCACAGTAGTTGATTATGAAAACGGCAGGGCGCTCACACTCCGGATGCATAACATGATGCCGCTCGAAAAGACAATCCGGTTCGAGGAGTTCGGGGCAGGCACAAAACTCTTTGCTGAGGTTGGCCACCGCTCGCCAGGAAAGGCGTTAAGTGTTGTATTCAATCTTATACGACGGACTGTAAACACCATGGAGGCCAATGCAGTCCTTGCAAAGGTTAAGGAATTATGTGAGGGCAGGAAGGAAACCGAAATGCCGGTCACTTCAAGGTGTCCGGTTAAACGCTTTCTGTAAGGAAAATGCTCCATGTAAATAGCTGGGCATATCTGCTGGCTGCCATACTGATTGATGTAGTCATCACCACATCGATGATTTGTCGCAGGGTTTTGCGAGGTTAGTGCCCTCAGCTCTGATCATCATTTTTTTATAGCCAGGCGGTCACAGCATCGATGATATCATAAAACAACTCTTTCGACCAACTGATCTGACACCAACTGATCAGGAATAGGATCATATTGTCTGATATGAACGTGAACAAGTATACTTATAAAGCGTTATTATGATAGGGAGGAACAAATGAAATTTGCTCTAACAGTGATTAAAAATAAGGTTATTGCCTTAAGGTATGTGTCACTGATAGTTCTGTGTTTAGTAGCGGTTGTCGGTACCGCAATTGCCATTAACTCGGTTAAGGAAGGTCTGGTTGAGTATGTCGGCGCGCAAAAAGATATCTTCAAATCCGGTAAGGCTGCAAGCGTCATATCTCTGGAGGACTTGGCAGATAAAAAGGGCCTTTACGCAATGGGACCAGTTGATGGGCTGGATGGCGAGATCACCATTTTTAATTCTATTCCCTATATCACTAAAGTGCGCGGCAATGATTACACGCTGGACAAGACATTTAAACACGGCGCGTTCTTCCTCGTCTGGTCGGAACAGGCAACTTGGAATGACGTGAAGGTGCCAGTAACGGTAAAAAGCTATATAGACCTTCAAAAGTTTGTTAAAGAGCAGGCTCGGGATGCAGGAATTGATGTAACAAAACCTTTCCCGTTTCTGCTTGCCGGGGCGCCTGCGGAGATCAAGTGGCACATTAATGTGGATCGCACCGAGGGCAAGCCAATCACCAAGGAACTTTTTTTGAAGTCAAAGGAGCCCTATATCACAAAGAATGAGCCAGTTGATATTATCGGGTTCTACTCCGACCATCATGCAGGCGTGTTCCTAACCCAGTTCTCTCCTGCAATCAAGGAAGGCTCCGGCATGGAAAATATGATCCATATTCATCTGATATCGAAGAAGAGCAAGGCCGCGGGTCATATTGATGACATTACGTTTGGCTCTGACATGGTGCTTCGTTTACCAAAACCTGGAATTACCCCGATTCAGTAGACATTCATAAACTACCACACGCAGTCGCCTTTTCGAATTTGGTTAGGCGCGTGCCCGAATACACAAATACAAACGCGCAGACAATAAATTCAATCCAAAGAAGCATCCTTCACCTTGCCCTGAAAAAAATTAAATGCAAATATTTTCCGCAGTTTTTATAATACAGGCAATGAAGCTTATCTTAATAGCACTGGCCTGTCTTGTTAGCATTTTTCCTGCAACGGGTATGTCATCCTCTTTATCAGACATAGGCTATCAGGGTACGCATATCCTCACCCACGGGGCACTTGAAGACCTGGCAAAGGCTTTTGAGAAAAAATACGGTGTTCATGTTTATGTTAAAGGCGGCGGGTGTGCTGACGGCATTGCGGTTGTGGTTAAAGGTGAGCATGAGATGGGCGGTCTATGTTGCCCCTTGCCGTCGGAGAAAGCTCGGAAACTTAACCTGATCCAGCATAAGATTGCGGTTGATATCAAGGCGGTCATGCTGCATCCCAAGAACCCTTTGAACAACCTTACCCTGAAACAGGTGGCAGACATACATAACGGCAAGATCACCAACTGGAAGCAGGTCGGAGGGCCTGAGAAGCCGATTGCCCTGATTTTTAGGGACCATTGCAGGGATATGGCGGAACCTGTACGGGAAGTGCTCGGCATAAAAGGGCCGGTAGCAAAAAAAGCTATTGTCGTAAAAACAGACAAAGAAGTTATCGAATATGTGGAGAAGTTCCATGGTGCGATAGGCATTGCTCCCAGGGTGTTCGCACAAGAGGCGAAAGTGAAGATAGTGAGCGTTGACAAGATCGTTGCCACTCCTGAAAATACTGAGAAAGGCTTGTATCACCTGAAAGGTGACCTTTATATCATTACCAAGGGCCAGCCGGATGGGCTCACAAAGAAATTCATGGACTTTGTCCTGAGCGCTGAAGGTCAGGCAATCATCGGCAAAAACTTTGCCAAAGCGAAATAAAGGATTTAATGAAGGACCTATGGAATAAACTGTCGATCAGATATAAGATCATCTCGATCATTGTTGTCACCATCCTGCTCGTCACAGTCACAATTCTTCCCGCTGTCTCTTACGTTGTCAGAGACGCCCTTCTCAATCAGCAACAGAACCATCTGGAGAGCGTGAAGAATCTTGTCACAAAACTCTTTGAGGACTACCAAAGCAAGCTTACGAACTACACAAAGCTTTTCAGTAATGATAGGGAGATAAAAGATAGCCTCTTTTATCACATCGAGCTTTCCGGTGAACGCGAGCACCCATTGAGAGCTATAACCCGGTTGTTCAAGTCGTTTGATGTCAGCACCCTTGAGATCGGCGATATTCGGGGCCGGGTCGTTGCTGTTGCTGAAACGCCTGACAGGTATAACGATGACAGGTCACAGGATTCGCTCATAAAAACCGCACTTCTGGGCAAGGTGATGTCCGGCATCGTGCTGACGAAGCAGGGATTCATCATTAAGGCATCAGCTCCCATCTTTTACAATGAGAACCAGATTATCGGTACAATCACCGCCGGCATACTCCTTGATGACAGTCTGCTTTCAAAGATAAAGCTGTTGAGCAACACCGATCTTGTTATTGTCGACGCTTCAGGCAGTGTCATATCTTCCACCCTGAAGACTCAAGGGCAAACTGATAGCAAGACTCTTTCAGAAAAAGACCTTTCAGGCAAGCTGCTCATAAAGTTTCCTCTCACCGATAAGACCAATGCTGCTATCGGAACCATTATGATCATTCAGGAAGACAGGCTGCCGGGTATTATTTCGAAAACTCATCTGACCCTTCTGCTGCTCCTTCTGACCATATCCGCCGGGTCGGTCTTTGTTCTGTTCCTTGTACTGAACAAGGTGATGCGGCCTGTGGTAGAACTACGCGAGGGAGCCGAAAGAATCGGAAAGGGAGAGTTCGGTCACAGGATCGAAATTGCATCAAAGGACGAAATCGGCGAGCTTTCAGTGGGTTTTAACAAGATGGCTGCGAATCTTGGAAAAATGCGGAGCATGGAGGAGCGGCTTTATCAGTCTGAGCGGCTTGCGGCAATCGGCAAGTTTGCCGCGGGCATTGCACATGAGATAAATAATCCCATTGGTAACGTGATCGGCATTGCCAAACTAAGGCTGAGAAATACTGAAGACCCTGCTGCGCGGGAGGACCTTGAATCGATCATCAAGGATTCGGGCAGGTGCGCAAACATAATCAAGGACCTGCTTGTATATTCCCGGCAGTCCTCCCCGAAGAAAGAGATGACATCGCTGACCTTTCTTATTGACGGTGCAATTAAAACTGTAATGAATCAGGCCAACTCAAAACAGATCGAGATCGTCAGGGAGATTGATACCGGTCTTCAGGATATCATTGTCGATCCGCTCCAGATGAGCCAGGTGCTGAGCAATATCCTGCTTAATGCAATCCAGTCAATTGAATCATCCGGCAGCATTACGATCAGGACTGCCGTCATAAGCGATAACATGGCCGAGATTTCGATATCGGATAACGGCATCGGCATCAAGGATGAGATTAAGGACAAGATATTCTATCCGTTTTTTACAACAAAGGCAGTGGGCGAAGGCACTGGCCTGGGACTTGCTATTAGTTACGGCATAGTCCAGAACCATGGAGGCGAGATCATTGCAGAGAGCGGAAAAGGAAACGGGAGCACTTTCAGGATCAGGCTTCCCATGGGAGAAGGAAATGGATAGGCCGCTCAGAGTCTTGGCTATAGACGACGAAGAGACCATGCTGAGGATAATCAGGCGGTCTCTTGAACCAGAGAACTGTGTTGTCGAGACTTTCGGCAATGCCTCTGCTGCAATAGAGAGACTTCGCAGCGGTGACCCTGTCGATATTGTAATAACAGACCTCATGCTGCCGGACATTGACGGCTTCAAGGTGATTGAGGAGGCGCATAAGGTTGACAGAAACATATTCGTGATCGTGATCACCGCCTATTCTTCTGTCGAGTCTGCAGTAAAGGCTATACGATCAGGCGCATATGATTTTATTCCGAAACCCTTTGACCCCGAACATATAGCGATCGTTGTCAGGCGGGCTGCTGAAACACGAAGTCTGAAGCTCGAAAACATAGGCCTGAAAAGACAGCTGGAGGGTCTGCCGGGCACAGGCGAAATAATAGGCTCAAGCCTTGCTATGCGCCAGGTATTCAGCATGATCGAAAAGGTCAAAGACACAGATGGAACCGTTCTGATCATAGGGGAAAGCGGTGCCGGCAAGGAGCTTGTTGCGCGGGCAATCCATTATGGCAGCAAAAGGGCACAGAGGCCCTTCATAGCTATCAATTGTGGCGCACTGCCTGACGAGCTTCTGGAGTCCGAGTTGTTCGGTTACGAAAAAGGCGCATTCACCGGGGCGGTTAATAAAAAAACAGGCCTGTTTGAGACAGCTGACGGAGGCACGTTGTTTCTCGATGAGGTCAGCAGCATAAGCCCGATGATGCAGGTAAAGCTGCTCAGGTTTTTGCAGGAGCGGACCTTTATGCGGCTCGGGGGTAATGAAACTATAGGCGTTGAAGTCAGGGTTATTGCAGCTACGAATGAATATCTTAAAGATGCCGTGGACAGGGGAGCCTTCAGAAAAGACCTTTATTACCGGTTGAATGTCATCCCAATCGAGATCCCGCCCTTGCGGGAAAGAAAAGAAGATATCCCGCTTCTCATCAGACATTTTATGAAGAAATTCTCTTCCAAAATGGAGAGGAATATCTCAGGCATAAACAGGGATGCAGAAGAGCTACTCAAAAGATATAAATGGGAAGGCAATGTGAGAGAGCTTGAGAATGTTATTGAAAGGGCGATTACGATGACGGATGATCATCTCATCACCACGGAGGACCTGCCCGATGAAATCAAAACTGAAAGTGAAGCACTGCCGGCAAGTTCTGCAGCGTATCCAAAAAACCTCACCCTTTTCGATCTTGAACGGCTTCATATTGCGGATGTTTTAAAGTCCGTAGGCGGCAACAAGAGCAAGGCTGCCCGCATTCTCGGAATCGATTACAGCACCCTCCGCAGGAAGCTTAATGCCATGGACATATCCGTAGAGTAAATTGCGCTGGTTAGTGCATTTTGCCTCAGTATTTTGCCCATAGTCCAAAGGCTTACGTTTCCCCTCCCTCGGTAATCTGCCTGTTCCAAGCCTTTTCTGCACAATAAATTGGAGAACTCACTTCTGGCATGATAGGTGCAATAAAACTCGTGCGTGGAGGTGACAAAGAACTTACAATGTATTGTCTTTACATAATAATCAAAACCAACCTGAGGAGGTAATGTATGAGGAGATTTCTAAAGTATTGTTTTGTCGCCTTGATTGTCGTTGGCCTGAGCAGTCTTGCGTATGCAGCGGTAGCAAAATGGATCTTCGTGCCGAATGCGGCGTCAAAGACCCTTTCATTTGTTGATCCGCAGAAGGATATGGTCATTGGCCATTGTGAGACCGGGGCTACAGGCTGGCTTGCCTGTCTTACGCCTGATCTGAAAAAAATCTATGTCGGTGAAAACGGAGGCGACTCTTTCACGGTTATAGATGCAATGACTCACAAAACCCTGAAACACATCAAAACAGGAAAGAACGTCAAGCATCCGCTTGTAACCCCTGACGGCAAGTATGTTCTTATCAATCATACCGGCGAGGTGAAAGCTGTCCTCTTTGATGTCAAGACCGACAAAGAGCTGAAGACCTTTGCTGTTGATCACCAGAACAAGGAGCAAAAAGGCCCGTTGATGATGCACTCAGCGTTTACCTGGGACAGCAAGTTCGCTTTTGTCCAGTAACAAGCAGGTCTGGATTGTGTATGAAGGCAACGATGCTGCTAAGATCAAGCCGTCCGTTTCGATTGTCGACATGGCCACCTTTAAGGAGGTAAAGAAAATTGAAATCCCTACCTCTGAGGGCGAGGTTATTGAAGGCCATCACGGGATATTCACACTGGACGGGAAATTATTCTATTACTGTAATCGCGGTCCTGGTCCGAAATTCGGCGGTTCAACTGTTGCGGTTATCGACGTTGCACAGCAAAAGGTCATTAGAACCATCAAGGCTGCAAATGGCGTCGGGCATCCGTATCTGACCCCTGACGGCAAGTATGTCGTCCTTACACCTTACGGCTCCAATATCATTACCATCGTTGATGCCGGCACCGGTCTCAAGCTCAAGGACGTAGCAGTCGGCAGCGGCAACCATGTAGGCCATATCGTTTTCAGCGCTGACAGCAAGAAGGCCTATGCGACGAATGCCTCAGACGGTGCTTTGTATGTTATCGATATGCAGACACGTGAGGTCGTAAAAGGCATTCCTACAGGCGACAAGGCCGCGCAGGTCATCAACACATACACCAATCTGTTTGAGGTGCCCGGAGTATACAAGCACGCTCACTAATTCATAGAAAGGGACGGCCTAAGTATATTCAAGGCCGTCCCTTTATTGATCCAAATCAGAGCACTCCGCCGATTGTTCCCTGCGCAGTTGCCGCGCCGGCAGTCGCCGGACTGCCAAAAGGCCCGCTTGCACATAGTGCACTTACTGTCACATCTCAGCAGCAATATAATGTCATTGAAATTAAACTTCAATGACATCTGAGGGTAAATGGCTTTTGCAGAGCTTTAACCCCTCGTGGATGACCTGAAAGGTATTGCGTAGAAAATTATATCGCCTTCTCTTGCTGTAAGATTCTTGCTCATCGACCCTCCACGATCTTTATCTCCTCCTCTGTCAGTCCATAGAGCTCATAGACCAGCTGATCGATCTGCCGATCTGTGGCCACGATCTGCCGCTGGAGGGCGGTCGTTTCGTGGGCGGTCTTGATTTCCGGTAGGCGCTTATTGAGGGTGAGCATTTGGTTAACAAGAGAAACAATTTTATCGTGCTTAATCTTATCATTGTGGTCAGATTTATTAATTGGCCGTATAGGCAGTTTAAGTACATCCTGCCTAAACCATCTAAGTCGTCCGCCTTTATCCGCATCGCCGAGAACAGCTGCGATCCGCCTATAATATGAAAACATAAGCTTAGAATTTAACAAAGCCAGTAGGTACAAATCATCCGTTGGGATAAAATATATCGTGTTGGCAAAATACAACCCGCTCGTGTCAAATGCAATTCGGCTTTCTTTCGCAATGTCGGGATAAACAATTTTAGGCTTTTCAAATTTACCATAATAATCACAGGCTCTCAACTCCCACCAGTAATCGCCTTTGTCTGCGCGCTTAGCGGCCTTAAGGGCAAAAGGCTCAAGATGCTTTGCTAACGAAGGATAATTATTTGAAAACCACTCCCATGGCGTATGAGCTTTATCTATGTGCTGATTTGTCCAACCTTTCGGAATCAATATTAGATATCGACCTCTACTATTAATAATATATTTTCGGACATCATCGCCAACTGCGAAAGGCTTAATAAATTCTGAAGCCTTTTTGTCTTCCGCTATCAATTTGTTTTTGGTAGCCTCGTCAATAACAAAGGCTTCAGTTAACCCTGTAAGAACTCCGCGCAAGATCATAACATTAGAGTAATGACTCAGTGGCACACCAATCTGATTCATTTTTTCAATAATTGACATTTCTTCCTGATTAGCGAGAGTCCAACTATCACCTGATATCGACTTGCTATCAAGATTAGCACCGACTAAATCTACTTCTTTCGTTAATGTTTCAAAATCAAGTCGCTTAATAGGGGCATAAGTAAACGCTTGTTCTTTCGACGGTCTATTCTGCGTCAAATATACAGCAGGAAATGTAGCCGCATTTTGAAATACAGGCAGTTCACCGAAATCGACAATTTTGATCAGGGTCGTTTTCGTTGCAAGAAAATCACGAAGTGGTTTGCCGTAGTTAGACCGCATAAATTTATTGGCACAGATCAT
This sequence comes from Nitrospirota bacterium, assembly GCA_016235245.1. Classification (NCBI taxonomy): domain Bacteria; kingdom Pseudomonadati; phylum Nitrospirota; species Nitrospirota bacterium. The sequence continues at coordinate 185,451 of JACRLO010000001.1, forward strand.
TCCGTAAAGGCCATCCTTGCGCAATAGACAATGAGATTTCTCAATAAAGTAGACATACAGATCAGCTGTGCCGGCAAAAGTCGAAAACTTCTGTTTAGCATATGTTTTAAATTCTTCACCCAAGGTCTCTTGACGAACGTACGGCGGATTTCCAATCACTGCATCAAAGCCGCCCGCCTTCATAATCTCTGAAAATTCCTTTTCCCAGTCGAAGACGTTGATGCGCAGGCGTTCTTCGTCGTCCAGCAGGTTTTGCTGTTGATAAAAATCCGGCCCTATAAGCGAGTTGCCGCATTTAATGTTGTCGCCGAGATCGGGAAGGGCGCGTTGATGAAACAGACGAAGCTCTGCTTTAAGGGTCTGATCATTCTCGCCTTCGAGGACTTTAAGGAGAAGCGAAAGCTTTGTCACTTCCACTGCCTGGGAGTCTATATCCACCCCGTAGATATTGTTCAGGAGAATGCGCTTTTTCTCAGTTGTGGTGAGATGCCAGTTAGGCGTCCGTGGATCGGGCGAAGGGCCTTGGTAAATCGGCGGATGTTTTGCCTTGGCACATTTTTCAGGATCGTTTTCGATGTACCATTTCAGATGCCAGTCAAGGAGATATTGATAGGCTCCGAGAAGGAATGAGCCGGACCCGCAGGCCGGATCGAGTATCTTTAGTCTCTCAATTTCTTTCGGCTTCTTGCCCTCAACCAGCTTCCCAACCGTATTTTTGACGATGTAGTCAACGATGTACGTGGGAGTGTAATAGACGCCGCCAGCCTTTCTGAGCTCCGGTTTTTCTTCAACCTTTGCCTGATGTCCTGAGGTAAGGCGAATGACCTTGCCGAGCAACTGTTCATACACCTGGCCGAGGATATCTGCAGAGAGGACAGAGAACTCATATGGGCTCTCAGGGTAGTAAAGCCGTTTGATAATATCCTTAAGCGGCTTATCGTCAATGGTAATATTAAGAGTAAGATTGTCGGGCTCCTCGTGACGGTCCTTCTCGCGTTGAAAATGGAACAGGCCGGAGTTGTAGCGGTCATCAGCCTGAGTGAAGAGCTGCACAAGCCGTCTGTAGATGTTCGTGCCGTTAAGCTGCATCTGGAGCCTGCCATACTCTTCAATGCCCCGGTCTTCGCAGATCCTCAAAAAAACAATGCGGTCTATGGTGCGCTGCACCGCGAAGTTCAACTCGCGCTGGGAAAGGTCTGCATTGCGAAGCGCAATATTCCGGGCGAGCATGTCGCGCCAGTCTTCTATCTCGGAAAGAAAGGCGTTGTCAACCGTTGCGGTTCCCTTCTTGAGCTTCGAGGATTCTGAATACTTGTCAAAAGAGCCTTTGAGTAAGGCCTCCCGTGAAAAGATAGCGACGAGTTCATCCCATCTGGCCTGATAGTCTTTATACGTCAGGTAAAGCACCCTGCCGGTGGATGCCTTATCTGTTTGGGCCGGTTTTATGCGGCAGTCGTAGACAGCAAATTCCTCGAAATCCGTTAGGATGCTTAAGGGCAGCTTTGCGGACCAGGCATATCGCCTAAGTTGAAAGGCCGGGCTGACATCTTCTTTGAGGTTGATTGATGGCTTTTTTGCTTCGACGAAGAATTTCTTGACGCCCCCGACGCGGAAGCAGTAATCCGGGGCCTTTGTTGCGCCGCCGATCTTAAGCGCATCTTCGTGAATCACATCCTTGTACGCTTCGGCGTAGCCCTGTTTGTTGTCCACGTCCCAGCCCAGGGCACAAAAGAATGGATCGAGAAATTCGCGTCTGAGTTGTGTTTCGTTGTATTGGCCGGACAGATAGGACTCCCGGTTCCGCTCAAACCGTTCGATCAGATCAGAGATTTCTTTCGGCAGTTCCATCAGCTATCCTGACTTGTAAGCAGCCACTCCCACAGGGGAATGACATATAGCTTCCCGGCCTCTGTTGTTATTTCTTCCTTATGCTCCGATGTCACTATTGTCCCTTTTTTGAGAGAAAATCTTTTCATGGCTTCAACCAGTCCTCTTATTTCACGTTCCCTTGTGTCTGAGGATTCCATATCGTAGGTTACATTCAGAAGATGCTCTTTCCCTGCCGATGTGTAATAGAAGTCTACTTCATGTTTGCCTTTGAAATAGTAAATTTGTTCCGCTTTTCTCCTTAATTCCAGGAATACGATATTTTCAAAGATTCTTCCTCTGTCCATCGAAAAAGGATAATCCATGGCGGTCTTGAACCCCACATCAACACTGTATATCTTTCTCGGGTTCCTCCACTGCTCCCGCAGTGATTTTGCATATATCGGAACCGTAAACAAGGCGTAGGCGTCTTCAAGGTAGGAAATATACTCGTATACGGTATTACGGGAGATGCTTAGCCCTTCGGATTTAAAGGCATTATAGAGCTTGTTGAAGCTTACAAGCGTCGAAACATTGGTGTAGCAGAATTTGATCAGCCGCTTAAGGAGAAAGGTGTTCGAAATGCTATAACGCTCTATCACATCTCTGTACATGATGAGATCGATATATTCCTGAAGGGTCTTCATATAAACAGCCTGGTCGTAATTTACGATCTCCGGGAATCCCCCTCTTATCAGATACTCTGAAAAAGCATTTTTGATTTTCGCCTGCGCCCGTGATGAATGAAGTTCTTTTGAGATCCCTCTGAACGTCAGCAATTCACTGAAAGAAAGAGGGAAGACCTCATAGCTCAGGGTCCTTCCTCTGAGAGAAGTGGCGATCTCTTTGCTCAGCAGTTTCGCTGATGAACCGGTTATAACGATGGTGCAGTTTTCCGTATCATAAAGCCGCCTGACGAACTTCTCCCAATCCTGCACATTCTGGATCTCATCAAAGAAGAAATAGACCTTTTCATTCTTTTTATCAGGGTAGAGCTCGTAATATGCGTCAAGAAGGGTGGAGAGGTCTTTCAGTTCCAGAGGGAAAAGCCGGTCATCCTCGAAATTAATATAAACGATACTCTTTGTGTCTGTGGTCTTCCGGAGCTTATTGATTATTGAATATACGACGTGGGTCTTTCCGCTCCTGCGCACCCCGATTAAGGATATGATCTTGCCTGTGTCGAGAGGAATTTCCAGGTCCCTGTCGACAACGTAAGACAGGTCCTTTTCCTGAGAGTCCGCTATGAGTCTTTTAAAAATATCTTTTCGCACTATGTCCCTCTGATAAGGTTAAGTATAATCTAATTATTAACCTATGTAAAGGGTAAATTAGCCCTCATTTTATCCTTGCAGATACAATAGGGAGTTTGAGCAATAGACTCCACAGGGGGGTAAAATTTTGGCCACATGACCATTTCTTTACCCCCTGCCAGGATAAGATCGACCAAGAGGGTGAAAAATACGACATATGTCGGTTTTTTCACCCCCGTATGGAATCTCAGAAGTAAACAAGGGGGGGGGGGGGTGAAATTTTGGCCACGTGTCCATTTTTGCACCCCCCCCACTATCCTTTAGTGCGAGACAGATTATTTCTTAATCCCGCTGACCCGAAGTATTCTGACCGTCCGCCTGCTTATTTCTTTCTTCCTGAGCATGATGGGCGGCAGATTCTGATCAAGGGGTTGAATCAACAGATTATCGTAAGGGTAATAAATTCTACCGAGACATTTCTTTTCCGCTGACAGAAAAAGGACCAGATCGCCCTCCTCGACCTTCGCAGCCGGTTCGATTAAGATCAAATTCCCTTCTTCTATGACAGGTCGGATAGTGAGACCCGGTGTAACCTTGAGATAGAAGGCATTCTTGTCTGAGGAGAGGGAAGGTTCGAAGGTATCGGCCTTGCTGGCCGAGATGCCAAGGTCTTTCATGACATCAATATCTTTTATTCCTAATACGGGCACTGTTTTTGCCGAAACATAGGCTACTTCCTCTTCCCTCACCATAATGACAGGTTCCATGAGTTCAGTTAAGGAAATGCCGAGCCCATCGGCAAGTTTATTCATGGTCTCTCTCTTGAGGTTCTTCTGTCTCCCTGATTCTATCCTTGCTATGCTGGCCTGAGAGATGCCGCTCTTCTCACTGAGGTCAATCTGAGATAATCCGATCTGTTCTCTATAGTATTTCAAGCGTTTGCCGAGATTTTCCACATATCTTGTTTACACTGAAACGGCAGCTCTTCGCAATGTCACGTATGCATTATAAATTGACATGATATATACACGCCTGTATAATACATCAATTCCATCAGAAAAAGGAGGCATCCCATGCCGAATAAAAAGGGAACTCTGTATCTTTATGAGGCCATTGAACTCAGGAGCGAGTATGACCGCCATGTGGAACTGTTGGAGAGCCTCTTTGGCGGCGTATCCACAAAGAAGCGTCCGATTTTTCATGCCGATGACGAGGACAAGGATAAGGAACCGGCAGCTGACTTCAACCAGAAAGAGATCGAAAGCAGGCTCAAGAAACTGCAGACCAGAAGGGTCAAACTCAATCAGGAGATTCAAAAGACGAATTTTGACACGCAGATAGAACATGAGGGCACGAAAATATCCATTGCGGAGGCCCTGGAGATCAGAAAGAATCTACTTGGCGATATAAAGGCGGTTACAGGGCGGGTCGAGAAGTCTTCTTACAGGCGGGTGATCCATAAGGAAGGGAGGGATATAGTCCAGGAGCCACGCCACAGGTTCACTGATACATACAAAGAATATCAGGACAGCCTGCAGCATCTCAGAAATCTGGTTACCCGGATTCATGCGGCTAATCATTCTGCGATGGTGAATTATAAAGACGAATAGGACATGACAGAGACAGGGGAGCACGTGCGAAACTGCCGTGAGGCAGGTTAGCCCGAAGCCCGATAGCGCAACTCGGGGGTGGTGATACTATCTCTCCACCTTAAATAAGAATAGCGGTGGGCCTGATTAACCCTATACTTACGGTTTACAAATGACGGCTTACCCTTTACAGGTTTACAGCTTACTTATTACCTGTCGGCTCCGCGTCTCTGGCCTTTACGTATACAAAGGGGTAAAGTTTCCGCCATGTGGCGGTTTTTTTACCCCCAACCGAAATACAAGAAGAAAACAGGGGGTCAATTTTGGCCAGATGGCAAGAATTGCCCCCCCTGTCCACCGGGAACGCATGCTACTTTTGATGGAACACATTGATATCATAGTCCTTATAAACAGGGTTGACCACAATATCAGAAGAATCTCCGCTACACCTCGTTTCTTTTGCTGTTGCAGAATATAGAAGAATAATCGCTATCAACAGACTGAGACCAATATATTCGCAGATCTCGCATATCCTCCAGAGAGGTCCTCTGAATCCGGCCAAAGACCCGTAGATGCCGATTATGGCTGTGAGAAGAAAGACCATTATGAATACCACCGTTCCGTAGTATATGATGCCTATCCGCCACCTCTTCATATATGATTGTTAATGGATTTAACCACCAGGATGTCAAGGGGCCAGACTCAATAAAATTGAAATACTTTGGGAATTGCCAATGAAACTTATTTTGAGGGGGGGGGTATCATTTCCGCCACGTGGCCAAAATGATACCCCCCCTAATAGCTTCCAGTCTCTGCATCGCTTTTGGGAACAAGCAGCCAGTTTACGGCCTAAATTGGCCCCTGAGACTCTTGGGTAGCCTTTTGCACCTCGTCGGATACCGATATTTTGAAGTGTATAGCCTCTACAAGGCTTTTCGCAGTCCAGTACAAGGCCCGCCAGGAGCTTTGCTCATTCCTGTTACGTCTCTTTCTGCTTCGCACAGTCACATCTGTAGGAACTCTGAAGGAGAGCAGATGTTGTTCGTCCCTGATCTTCAGATTGAACTGGAGGGACAGGATCTTCTGCTCCCCGGCAAGCTGGACATTAGCTGCATTATACTTTTGAAGCAGTTTTCGTATATCCGCTTTCGATTTCTCAACAGCCACCAGTGTGTCACAGTAAGGCTTTCTCATCTTCATTCCTCCTGTTTATCCATCGTTTACCTAATATTACGGAACCGACCTCAGGAAAAAGCTGCATATGGCTTCTTGGAGAGGGGGGGTGACATTTTGGCCACATGTCCGAAATGTCACCCCCTCCTGAGTCGAGTTGCGACACGGTGTCGCAGTCAGTCATCCTTAACCCTCAGTCTGGCATTTTCTCCTGAAATCATAATGAGTTGCGTCTGCAGACCATGCCTGTAGAAATCATCCAGCAGGCCGAAGACAACATTGCCCTGCCCCGGGAAACTTCTTTGTGAACAGGCTTTCCGGAGGTTTTCAAGCCGTGTTTCGTTATTGCACATTATCAAAAGCAACCTCTTTGGGGCCTGCTCAGCGATTCGGCGGACCATTTTGGCGATCAATACCGTGCCGAGGTCAACCTCTATATTTATATCCATGCTTTCCTGACCCGTCTGAAGATTCACGCAGAGATCAGGAACAGGAGTCCGGTCACCCTTTTTGCGAAATTGCTTAAGTACGCTTGAGTCAGTAAAGCCGTAAATGCCGTGGGCCTCAGAAATATCCCTATGGATTGTCTGAAGCACAGCCGTGACATGCAGCTCATGTCTGACAAAAAAGGCTGTTGGCAGCCCGATTCGCATGCTCTCACCCGGACAGCCTGTTTCGGCCAGCGCATCAGCGCTCAACCGGGTCAGGGCATAAATAGTGAAGCTGCCGTGCCGTTTCCTGTATGCTTCTTTTCGCCTTGCAATGTAGCCTGCCCGATAGAGCATCGATAGCCGGCGGAGAAGTGCAGCCACGCTGATGTTATAATCAAACCCCTTGTTCAAAAGACGCAGCAGCATTTTGAAGTTGGAGACGCCAAGCGCCAGAGCTTTCAATATATCGATATCCCTGTTTGTCAGATTCATATTTCTCCCTTTAAGGCAATATTACCTGCCAGCCCTTGGACAAGCAGAAACAGATAGAGCTGGACTATGCCCGGATCAGATAACTTATTGATTCAACAGCCGTTTTCAGTCCCCTGTATGAATTCGAACCTGAATGGTCTCCTGAGGGGTAACCTGATGGATTGAATATATGAACCCGTCCTGATTGCGACACGGTGTCGCACCCTGAAATTTCGCGAAAGTAATATTTCTGCAGGAGACAATTTTACGCGGAGGCGATACATGGGCAAAGGTATTCGGGATCTTTTTTCAAAGAAGGGAGAGGAAGCCCTCCAGAAGATCCTGGGCTGTGATGAGACTGCTCCTCTTTGCAATGAGACACAACTTCGTAAAGCCGGCGAGGCGATTGTGCTGATTCCTGTTTCGTACATAGCGCCTAACCCCTTCCAGCCGCGAACACTGTTCGACGAGGAAAAGCTGTCTGCCCTTGCGGAATCTCTGAAGGATAGGGGAATGCTTCAGCCGGTCCTGCTGCGGCAAGTTATGACACCCTCCTGCCAGAAGTATGAACTTGTTGCCGGGGAGCGCAGGCTGAGGGCCGCAAAGATTGCAGGCCTGACCGATGTCCCTGCTGTTGTGAAGGAACTGGAAGATAAGGATATGAGGGTGCTCACCCTTGTAGAGAACCTGCAGCGGGAGGACTTGAATGTTGTAGAAAAGACGCTGTCAATAGGTTCATTGCATGAGGCGATCGGTGACTTGACAGCTACGGCCCGGGCATTGGCGCTATCGAAGAGAAGCATCGAAAGATATGTAAGAATCTATTCGGCCATAGGGGCATCTGAACTCCTCCTGACCGTCATCAAAAGAAATGCCCACCTTATAGATTTCAAGGATGCAGAGGCTCTTGCAGATATAGTACGGAACCTGGGACAAGAGGGGCTCGTCAGGTTCATAGCTGCAGTCAACAGTGATGGGATAAAGCGGGCAATAAAGAGTTTCAGAAATTCTCAAACTTCAAAACCAGGTCGCAATGCCAATAGTCAATCCGTCACCGGCGCAGTCAGAGAAACTGCAACACACATCCGGCTGCTCATGAGGTACGAAAAGGGGTCTGCACTCAAGGCAGGGGACAGGGACAGACTCAGGATCGTGTATGAAGATTTCGCAGCACGAATAGAAAAGTCGAAGAATACCCAACCATGAAGCTGCTGACAGTTAAGGACCTGGCATCGATTCTTAAAGCGAAGCCTTCCACCATATATTCCTGGGCAGAGCAGGGACTTATTCCGTGTTTCAAACTGAATGGTCTGCTGAGATTCTCAGAGGACGCGGTAATGTCCTGGATTACCGATTGTCAAAAGAAATCTGTGGAGGAGTATAATATCTACACAGGTAGAAGGCCCAGGAAGGGAGGACAGATATAATGGGCCTGTACAAAAGGAAAGGCAGCCAGTTTTACTGGGTGTCCTTCAAGCTGCCAAGTGGCAGAAAGATACTTGAAAGCACAAAAACGACTAACAAAAAGCTTGCGGAAAGGATTCACGCCAAGCGTCTTATGGACATTCAGGAAGGACGCTGGTTTGAGACCAACTACAAGAAGAAACCGCTGAAAGAGATGATCGAAAGATATCGGACCGAATATACCGACAGCAAAGGCTACTACCAGAAGGCGCGGGACAAATCCATTTTCAAGCACCTCTATGCCTATTTCGGGGAGGATGCCTCGCTTTCAAATGTGGAAGAGCGGGTCGGCGGTTACGAACATTATCGAAAGGCTGAGAGCGCTCAGACGGCAACAATCCTGAAAGAACTGGGACTGCTTAGAAGGATGTTCAACATAGCCCGCAAACAGTGGAAGTGGAAGATCGCCAATCCTGTCTCTGATATTGAGCTGCCAAAGGTGCGGAATGAGCGGGTTCGTTATTTGTCTGAAGATGAATACACAAACCTTCTTCAAGCGCTTGAAGCATCTGAGCAGAAATGGCTTAAGCCCCTGGTGATTATCGCAATGGATACAGGTCTGCGGCTTTCAAACATCTGCGATCTCAAGTGGTCTGAAGTAAATCTTTTCAGCAAAATGATCACCATGGACGCAGAGGCCATGAAGAACGACGACTATCTCGGCGTGCCCCTGACTGACAGGATCTTTCAGGTCTTCAAGGAATTGCGCAAGACGCAGAGTCTTTCAGGTTATGTCTTCCACGACAACGGGAAGAAGCTTTACGACCGGAAGGTGCAGAGGGCTTTCAGAGGAGCACTGAAAGAGGCCAAGATCGGTAACTTTCACTTCCACGATCTGAGACATACCTTTGCAAGCTATCTAAGGCAGAAAGGTGTGGATCTGCACGCCATATCAACGCTGCTCGGTCACAAAGATCTGAGGATGACGAAGAGGTATGCGCACCTTAATGTTGACAGTCTCAGGAGAGCGGTTTCAGTCCTTGAGGTAAAAACTGGTTACATTTTGGCTACAGTTGAAGGGGAGAGGGAGACTGTATGCTCCGTAACCCCTTGATTTTATTGGCGGTCCCAACGGGAATCGAACCCGTGTTTTAGCCTTGAGAGGGCCACGTCCTAGACCGCTAGACGATGGGACCATGATGGCTGGGGAGAGAGGATTCGAACCCCTATAAGCAGATCCAGAATCTGCCGTCTTGCCCTTGGACGACTCCCCAAATGAATAGATTTTATATCATAAAACAGGCTATTTTGTAAATGCTTGCGCTTTTGAATCGCCCTTTATTCTTTTGCGGTTACCTTATGTTCAAAGAGGGTCTTCACCTCATCCATAAGCTCATTAATATCCTTAAACTGCCGGTACACAGAGGCAAACCTCACATAGGCTACTTTGTCGAGTTCCTTAAGCGCTGCCATAATCTCCTCGCCGATAGAGGAACTCGGTATCTCCTTTTCGCCAAGCCCGATAAGCTTCTTCTCTATATTGTCAACGATCTCATCTATCTTTTCGATCTCAATAGGTCTTTTTTTACAGGCAATGAGCAGACCACTTCTGATCTTGTCAGCATTAAAAGACTCACGCCGACCGTCCTTCTTGATAACCATAGGGGCCAGCTCTTCAACCCGTTCATAGGAAGTAAAACGCTTGCCGCATTTCAGGCATTCACGCCTGCGGCGGATAGCATTGCCCTCCTTGCTTACGCGCGAGTCAATGACTTTGTCTTCCTGGCTCTCGCAAAAGGGGCACTTCATGAGAGGAACTCAGTTACGCCTAATGTAAACATTCATTACCGATAGATCGGAAACTTATTGCAGAGGACCTTCACCCGCTCGGCAAATGCCTGGATCTTCCCCGGGTCTGTGCAGTTTTCGATGACCGAGGAGATGATCTCAGCTATTTCGACCATCTCTGCCTTGCCCATACCACGGGTCGTAATACTCGGCGTGCCGAGCCTGATGCCGCTCGTCACAGCCGGCGGCCTCGTATCATAGGGGATGGCATTCTTGTTTACGGTTATGCCGGCTTTGTCAAGCGCATCTTCCGCATCCTTGCCTGTACTGTTCTTGTTCGTCAGATCAACGAGCATAAGATGGTTGTCCGTGCCGCCTGAGATGATGCTGAAGCCCCTCTTGATAAGCTCATCGGCAAGGGTCTTTGCATTTTCGACAACACGGCTCTGATATGCCGTGAAATCCTCGGTCATTGCCTCTTTAAATGCAACTGCCTTGGCCGCGATCACATGCACCAGCGGGCCTCCCTGAATGCCGGGAAAGATCACCTTGTCAACCGCCTTTGCATGCTCTGCCCTGCACATGATCATCCCGCCGCGCGGACCCCTGAGGGTCTTATGGGTTGTTGAGGTGACAAAGTCAGCATAAGGGACAGGTGAGGGATGTACCCCTGCAGCGATCAGGCCGGCGATATGGGCAATATCCGCCATCAGATAGGCACCGACTTCTTTTGCAATCTCAGAGAAGCCCTTGAAATCAAGGAGACGGGAATAGGCGCTTGCGCCGACAATGATCATGCGGGGCTTATGCTCCTGCGCAAGCGCCCTCACCTGATCAAGGTCAATGACGCCGTCCTTGTTCACCCCATAAGCAAAATTCTTGTACAGTGTGCCCGAGAAGCTGACTGAGGCGCCATGGGTAAGATGGCCACCATGGCTGAGACTCATGCCGAGTATCGTGTCTCCGGGCTTGATAGCTGCAAAATATACTGCCATGTTCGCCTGGGAGCCTGAATGAGGCTGCACATTCACATGCTCTGCACCGAAGATCTTCTTTGCCCGCTCGATTGCAAGAATTTCAACCGCATCGGCATATTCACAGCCGCCGTAATATCTTTTTGACGGGTATCCTTCAGCATACTTATTCGTAAAAATAGAGCCCTGTGCCTCAAGGACTGCCTGACTTGCATAGTTTTCTGATGCGATAAGCACGATCTTCTCATGCTCTCTGTTCTTTTCCTTTTCAATGGCATCAAAAACTTCGGGATCGCTGATCTTCAGGCTGTCATTTATCATCGCTGTTAATGGTTTCCTCTATCTTTTTGATTTTGTTCAATCGTCTCATATGCCTGTCGCCTTCAAAGGCAGTGCTGAGCCAGGTCCGAACGATCTCAGCAGCCAGGTCCTTTCCTATGATCCTGCCGCCCAAAACAAGGATGTTGGCATCATTGTGCAGGCGGCTCATCCGGGCACTGAACAGGTCATTACAGAGAGCTGCCCTGACATTAGGGAACTTGTTCGCTACCATGGACATGCCAAGACCCGTGCCGCAGATAAGGATACCTCTGTCTACCTCTTCAGAGGAGACCAGCTTCGAAACCTTTTCCCCGAAATCCGGGTAATCCACAGAGTCAGTGTTAA